>NZ_JBEAAL010000031.1:0-83726 GCF_040066075.1 Neorhizobium phenanthreniclasticum | reverse complement strand
ACACTTGAGAAAATCGGATTGATCCAAAAGCAACCAGGTGTCGCGCGCAGCATCCAACTGCTCGTCCCCCCGCAAGACCTGCCAATTCTGGGCATAGAACAACCCGTCATAATCTCTGAGACGTCACCCTAGTGACAACTTTAAGATCCGCATCGTTCGATGCAAGAAGGTTGATTTCTCAGTGCGTTAGATAATCAGACGCACTACCCGCGGTTCGATTCTGTTCAACTGCAAATGATCGCGGATGAAGGGGGCAGGTTCCAGACCCTTTACCCAGGAAGCCATATGCAAACATGTCCAGGCGCCACCGCCGAGGTGACCTCGACGGAGCACCGCTATGTCCAGATTACAAATTTCAGCGTCTGCGTGAGGCACCACGGGGCAGATCAGCGACCTCAATGATGCAATGGTGGCGGTCTCACGCCGCGACTTGGCTCTTGCCAAAGCTGTCGCGAACATCCCTTGCGGGTGAGGCTCCAAACATCCGGCCATATTCGCGCGTGAACTGGGGCACGCTTTCGTAGCCAACGGAATAGGCCGCATTGCTGATCGGCGCACCTTCGGAAATCATCATCCGCCGCGCCTCGATGAGGCGCAGTTGCTTCTGGAATTGGAGCGGCGACAGAGATGTGACGACGCGGAAGTGGTGGTGGAATGAGGAAAGGCTCATCCCGGCGACTTCGGCCAATTGTTCCACCGTCAGCGTCTCCGCATAAGCGCTTCTGATGAGAGCGACGGACCGCCCGATCCGGCTTGCATGGCTGTCGGTGACGCCGAGCGCACGGATGCCTGCGCCGTGCCGACCTGTCAGCAGCCAGAAATGCATTTCGCGGATCAGCTGATTTTGCAGGACAGGGATCGAAGCCGGACGATCAAGAAGTCGCATCAGGCGCAGAGCCGTGTCGGCGACTTCCGCTTCTGTCGGGTCGACGCGGATGGGAACGCCCGTATCCGCTTGGGCAATGCCGATGTCCATGACGAGCGACTGCGTCACCGCCAGATCGATATCGAGAACAAGCGAGTAGTAAGGGACGCCGGCATTGGCCCGCGTGATCTGGCTGACATTCGGGACGTCGGCGGCAATCAGCAAGGAATCTCCAGCCCCGAAATCGAAGGTCGTGCTGCCCATGGTCACGCGCTTGGCTCCCTGAAGAACGAGGGCGACCAGCGGTTTGGAAATCGCATATTGCATTTCGCTCGGCGCCGTCGCTCGCATGGCAAAGAGCCCGGGTATAGGCGTGCGCGCAACACCGTACTTGTCGGCATTGGCGTCGGCGAAACGGCACACGCATTCCAGGAGAGTGCTGTTCATTGTGGTCCATTCCGATCCATCAGAATGCAGACATCCTAAAGGGCGAGCGGACCTCCCCGCAAGCGGCCTTGGCGGATTAGGCAAGGATTCTGGATTCGGCGGCAACCCCGACCGGGGTGGCTTGCGATAGCTTGCTCTCATTCGGAAGCGACCGGCTTCCGGATCAATGAGCAAGGAGAAAGTCATGACCAACCTGAAGGACCGCAACATCCTGGTACTGGCAACCGACGGCTTCGAGGATGCCGAACTTTACAGCCCGCGCCAGTCGCTCCTCGACGCTGGAGCGCGAGTTGTCTTGGCTTCGCCCAAGGGCGGCCCAATCCGCGGCTGTGTCTACAATGCCGAGACCGGCAACTCGGACGAGTCGAGCGAGACGATCACGCCGGACCGACTGATCGCGGATATCGACGCTGCTGACTTCGATGCCCTCGTCCTGCCCGGCGGCGTGGTCAATCCCGACAAGCTGCGAATGGACGAGAAGGCGATTGCTCTGGTGAAGGAGTTCGCCGCCGCCGGTAAGCCGATCGCCTCGATCTGCCATGGCCCCTGGCTTCTGGTCGAGGCCGATGTGCTGCGCGGTCGCCGCGCCACGGCTTGGTACTCCATCCGGACCGATCTGAAGAACGCCGGTTCGACCGTCGTCGATGCCGAAGTGGTGGTGGATGGCAACCTCATCACCAGCCGGATGCCGTCCGACATCCCTACCTTCACGAAGGCGATCGTCGGCTCGCTTCAGGGCTGACCTCCGGGGCATGGCACTGGCGAACATCAAGAGGACGCGAGAATGACGAGCAAGTTTCAGCTTCTGATAAACGGTGATCACCGCGAGGGTTCGGAAGGCGCCGCCGTCGATGTAATTAATCCTGCCACGGGCGACAGTCTCGGACAGGTGGCCTACAGCTCGACGGCGGATATTGAAAACGCGCTCGCCGCCGCCCGGCGCGGCCTGCAATCCTGGCAGGCGGTGCCGGCCTGGGAGCGTGGCCGCATCCTGAAGGATGCCGCCAGCATCATCCGCCGCGACGCAGGCCGGATCGCGCACATCTTGACTCTGGAGCAGGGCAAGATCCTCTCCCAGGCGCGCGACGAGGTTCATCGCGCCGCCGACTTTATCGAATGGGGAGGGGAGCAGGCCCGACGGATCGCGGGCCGCATCGTGCCGGGACGGCAAGCTGGCCAGCGCATTGAGGTCCAGCCGCATCCGATCGGCGTCGTCGCGGCATTGACGCCCTGGAACTTCCCGATGGCGCTCGCCGCCAAGAAGTTCGCCGGCGCATTGGCGGCCGGCTGCGCCATCATCTGCAAGCCGTCACAGGAAACGCCCGGTTGCGTCCTGGCAATGGGAGAGGCCCTGCTGGAGGCAGGCGTTCACCCGGCGGCGCTGGCCGTCGTCTTCGGGGACGCCGATCAAATCTCAACCCAGCTCATCGAGTCCCCGATCATCGCGAAGATCACCTTTACGGGCTCGATCCCGATCGGCAAGAAGCTCGCTGCGGCGGCGGGACTTCGCATGAAGCCGGTGACCATGGAACTCGGTGGCCATGCGCCGGTCGTCGTCTGCGGCGATGTGGACCCGGCGGCGACCGCGGAACTGCTGGCGCGGGCCAAGTTCACCAATGCGGGACAGATCTGCCTCTGCCCCTCCCGCTTCTTCGTCGAGGAAAGCATTGCCCAGCCCTTTGCAAGACGCTTTGCCGAGGTCGCCAAGGGGCTGAAAGTCGGAGACGGTCTGGATCCAGCCACCGATGTAGGCCCCCTGGCCAGCGAGCGGCGTGTCGAGGCCATAGCCCTCCTCGTCGACGATGCGCGAGAACGGGGTGCGACCATCCTCGCCGGTGGAGAACGCCTCGGTGAGCGCGGCTTCTTTTATGCTCCGACAGTCCTGACGGAGGTGCCGGAGGACGCTGCCGTCCTCCACGAGGAGCCGTTCGGTCCCGTCGCGCCGATCCTGCCTTTTTCCGATGAAGAGGCTATGCTTGAGGCTGCGAACGGGCTCGAATTCGGGCTGTCGGCCTATGTTTTCACCCATGACGGCAGAAGGCAGCACCGACTTGTCGACGCGCTGCAATACGGCGCCGTTTCGGTGAACGGCAGCCTGGCGCATCTGCCCGAAGCCCCACTGGGCGGCTGGAAGGACAGCGGAATCGGGACCGAGGGCGGCATCGAGATCCTCGAGCCCTACACCATCACCAAGCACGTCAACCTCGCCTGACCGAAGCAGCAACGAACCAGGTGCCGAACGAACGGCACCTGGGGCGCGAGCGGAGCCCGACCCATGTTGCCCATCGATTACCCCGCAATTCCCCTCTCATTTGTGGCCGGACCGGCCGTTCTGGCGAATGTTTGCGCCATTCTCCAGGACAGGGTGAACATTCGCCATGCCCATTCGGTCGATCAGTGGAGAAGTCTTCAGTCCCTCCGCGCCGGGCAAGGCGGAAAGGCAGCCAGGCTTTACTCGGATACTGACGCGGCAGTTGCGCTTTCCGGCCGACGGGTTCGCCTTCAGCTGCGTGCGACGGAACTGTTGACGCTGGGGACATGCAGCTTCGGCGTGACCAGCCTGCTTTCACTCGGATGGTCGATACTCGCCAATGCGGAAATCAATCGGAGCGCGGCACTTTTTTCCGTATCAACGATCTTCTGCGCGTCGGTCGGGCTTCTCATTCTCATGACGGTGGCCCTGACCGTCATCCAGGAAAGCGCCAGTGCGCGTGCATTGATGCGCGTGCATTTCCTCAGCTCGCCTTCTCAGGCGGAAGCCGCCGGAGATCAGCCGTGAGCTCGCTGTCTCTCCTCGACTCCCCTTTGTTCGGCGGCGGCTTCGTCAATGGCGAAATGCGCAGCCTGTTCGACAGTAGTGCCTTTGTTGACCGGTGCGTCGAAACCGAAGTCGCACTCGCTACAGCCGAAGCGCGTCTTGGTCTCATCCCCGAGGCCGCAGCCGCTTCGATCGCCACCGCAGCCCGGACGATCCGTTTCGACATGACCCGACTTGCGCGCGAGACGGAGCTCGTCGGCTATCCGATCCTGCCGATGGTCGAGCAAATGGCCGATGCCTGTGGCGAGGCCGGAGGTTATCTGCACTGGGGCGCGACGACACAGGACATCATGGACACGGCCACTGTCCTGCAAATCAGGCATGCGCTCGATCTCATCGAACGGCAGCTGGACGATACTGTTGCCGCGTTGCGCAACCTGGCCGCCGAACATCGTGATACGCCGATGGCCGGGAGAACCCACCTGCAGCAGGCGTTGCCGATCACATTCGGCTATAAGGCCGGCGTCTGGCTGTCAGGTCTTGAGCGACATCGCGAACGCCTGGCGCAGATGCGCCCGCGCGTTCTCGTGGTGCAGTTTTCCGGGGCGTCGGGAACGCTGGCGTCCCTGGGGGAGCATGGGCTGGCCGTCCAGGCGGAACTCGCTAAAATCCTGGGCCTCGCGATCCCGAGGATCACTTGGCACGCCGCCCGCGACGGCATGGCGGAGGTCGTGCAGGTCCTTGCGCTGGTCTGCGGCAGCCTTGCCAAAATCGCCTTCGACGTTTCCGTCATGATGGCGACGGAACTTGGGGAGGTCTCGGAGCCCTTTGCCCGTCATCGCGGCGCGTCCAGTACCATGCCGCAAAAGCGCAATCCGATCTCCTGCGAACTCATCATCGCGGCCGCCAAAGTGGTGAGGCAGCATTCGGGCTTGATGCTCGACGCAATGGTCCACGATTTCGAGCGCGCAACGGGACCGTGGCACCTCGAATGGTCCGCCATCCCGGAAAGTTTTGCCCTGACCTTCGGGGCTCTTTTACAAGCAAGCTTCATGCTGTCCGGGCTCGTCGTCCATCCGGACCGGATGCTGGCGAACCTGGGGATCTCGAAGGGCCTGATCGTCGCAGAGGCGGTGATGATGGCACTCGCCCCCCTGACCGGTCGCCAGACCGCACATGATCTCGTCTATGCCGCCTGCCGTCGCGCGGTGGAAGCCGGCAGGCCGCTCTTCGAGGTACTCGCGGGGACGCAGGAGGTGGCGATACCGCTCGGCCGTGAGCGCCTGCGTCACCTCACCGATCCCGCAAATTATCTCGGCTCTGCATCGCAGATGGTCGATCGCATTCTGCAGCCCGCACCACGTGCCGAGCTGGAGAAATAGGCAAGGCTCGCCGAGGATCCGGCAACCGCCGGACCGCGACCCCTGTCATAAAATTCCTGTCACCAACAAACGGATTGAAGGAGAACGGATATGAATACAGTTTCCATCATCACCGGCGGCAGCCGTGGCCTCGGCCGCAACACCGCAGTCAGCATCGCGCGTCATGGCGGCGACGTCATCCTGACCTACCGCAGTGGTGCTGTCGATGCGCAAGCCGTCGTGGCCGAAATCGAAGCACTCGGCCGAAAGGCGGTCGCCCTGCAGCTCGATGTGACGAACGTCGCCTCATTCAAGGCCTTCGCGGACAATGTTCGCAATGCCCTGTCGGCGACTTGGGGCCGCGACACATTCGACCATCTCGTCAACAATGCCGGCCAGGGCGAAATGGCAAGCTTCGCTGAGACGACCGAGGCCCAGTTCGACGCCCTCTTCAACACCCATGTCAAAGGCGTCTTCTTTCTCACCCAGACCCTGCTGCCGCTGCTGGCAGATGGCGGTCGGATCGTCAACTTCTCCTCGGGCCTGACGCGTGTCTCGGCTGCCGGTTTCTCGGCCTATTCCGCGGCCAAGGGCGCCGTCGAGATCCTGACCCTCTACATGGCCAAGGAACTGGCCGAACGCGGCATCACCGCCAACACGGTGGCCCCGGGGGCCATCGAGACCGACTTCCTCGGCGGTGCCGTTCGCGACATGCCCGATCTCAACAAACAGTTCGCCGGCATGATTGCGCTCGGTCGTGTGGGCGTCCCCGACGATATCGGGCCCATGGTGGCGAGCCTTCTCGGCCCGGACAACCGCTGGATTACCGCACAGCGGATTGAAGTATCAGGCGGCCAGGTGATCTGACGAAAACAGCCAGGGGCTGCCGCAAAACCCGGTGGCAGCTCCCGACCGAAGCAGGGGAGCATGAGGAATTGTGGGGCGGGGTTAGACAGAGTATGTAGCCGGCATTGAATTTCGATGAGGTCGGCCGGGCGTAAGGAGGGCAAAATGGAAAGCAAAGACCGGCGGGAGACGCCCTCCCCACAATTCCTCATGCTCTCCCGGCAGGGCTAACCGATTTCGTCGAATACGATCCGGCCTCGGCCATCAAGTTCACCATTTTGCGGCTGCGGCCGAGCGGCAGCCCCGGGGATGCCGACATCTTCGGCGCCCAGCAATATGCGCCATTCCTGGATGTCGAGGTCGACATTCCGGACTGATGCGGGCGCTGGGGAGCGGCGAGATGGGCACTTTCCCTGCTGCAGGAATGTCATCCCGGTCCGAACCTCTCAACATCGAGCAGCGGTGGACGCCGCCTGTGAAAATAGTCTTCGCGAGGGCTTCATTGGAAATTAACCGGACTCTATTTTCATATCCGCGATACTGATTTGGCATTTGCCGATCCGGGAGGGGACATGTCTATATTCACCACACGCAAGACCAAAGATATTTCAGAATTGAAGGCCCAGCTACAGGCTGTCAGCGAGCGTTCCAGCCTGCTTGACGAGGCATGCGGTATCGGTTTGTGGGAGGCTGTCCTGCACAATGGCGACGCCATGCATCCGCAAAGCCGCTGGACATGGTCCGCCGAGTTCCGGCGCATGATCGGTTACGACAGCGCCAAGGATTTCCCCAACGTCGTTCAGTCATGGTCCGAGCGCCTTCATCCCGATGATGTCGCCCCGACATTCGCAGCATTCGGCGGGCACCTGACGGACAAAACGGGACGTGCTCGATACAATGTGACGTATCGCCTGAAGATGCGGGACGGTTCCTACCGCTGGTTTCGCGCGACCGGCGGGTGCATTCATCAAGCCGATGGCATCACCATCCGGGCCTGCGGCTCCCTGACGGATGTCCACGAGGAAATCCTGCTGAAGGAGAAGACGGCGAGGGAAGCGGAAGAAGACCGGATTACGGTCGAGGCGCTCGGCCAGGGCCTGTCGGCGCTTGCCGGCGGGGATCTTACCTACCGGATTACCGCCGGTTTTGCGCAGAAGGCAGCCGCCTTGAAATCAGATTTCAACACGATGGCAGACAATCTGCAGGAAATCCTGAAGGCCGTTACCACGGCGATCACCAGCATGCACAGCGGCTCCACGGAGATCAGCCACGCGTCCGACGATCTCTCGAAGAGAACCGAACAGCAGGCGGCCTCGCTGGAGGAAACCGCCGCAGCTCTCGAAGAGATCACCGCAACGGTGAAGAAGACGGCCGAAGGTGCGCGTCAGGTTGCCGATGTCACGACATCGGCACGGGCAGCCGCGGAGCAATCCGGCGTCATTGTCGACAATGCCGTGAATGCCATGTCGCAGATCGAGCAATCCTCCAGCCAGATCGGGCAGATTATCGGCGTCATCGACGAAATCGCCTTCCAGACCAATCTTCTCGCCCTGAATGCAGGTGTCGAAGCCGCAAGGGCCGGCGACGCGGGCAAGGGATTTGCGGTCGTCGCCCAGGAAGTCAGGGAACTGGCCCAAAGGTCGGCCAACGCGGCCAAGGACATCAAAACGCTGATCTCCACCTCGTCACAGCAGGTTGGTCAGGGCGTCGCTTTGGTGGGACAGACCGGTGAAGCGCTGCGCGGAATCGTCAAGCAGATCGGCGATATCACCGGTCTGGTCAGTGCGATCGCATCGTCGACGCAGGAGCAGTCGACAGGCCTGCATCAGATCAATACGGCCGTGAACCAGATGGATCAGATGACGCAACAGAACGCTGCGATGGTGGAAGAAACGGCAGCCTCCAGCCATTCTCTCGCCCAGGAGGCAACCGATCTGGCGCAACTGGTCAGCCGGTTCCGATTGGAGAACGACCGGGAAAGACCAGGCTCCATACGCTCTACTACCGCATCAGTGACCGGCAGACGCGCCGCCTGATATGGCACCGCAATCGAAGCTGCGGGGGTGCGGCCGATGAAAAGGCCTGCCCGCGAGCGAGGGGTATAGGCGGTCGATATGACACCATGCGCACCTGAAATGCTCAATCCCGCCGTTCGCCGGTGAACTGCAGCATCATGACGAACAGATTGGGAGCGGGAAAAAGCTGGGGTTAGGCTGTGAGGTCGAGCTTTGCCTGTTTTAGACGGCCGTCCGCGATGGCGGCTCGCACTTGAAGAACCCGATGAGCGCCGATCGGTGTCCAACGCATTTGCCGCTTCTTATTCATACGAGCATTGACGAGGCTGTTGGCGGCACTTTCGGCCGGCGAACTGGATATCGGCTGACCGGACCAGTATCGCCGACAGTAGTTGACGATCGAAGCTGCGTTCTGCCCCAGGTAGGTGCCAAGATTGTTGATCAGCTCGTATAGGCGCCTGATTTTGCCGGGGGCGTCGCGAAATCCGGGATGCTGATCCAATTGGGCGAGCATCTGCTTTACGGCTTCGCTTGCCTCTCGGACATATCCGCTCCAGAGGAGATGCCGAAGCCTGGGCACATGGACCGCGACGTTTTGCAGATAGACATCCAGATTTTGCAGATGCCTGATGCCCTCCCAGGCCCGCTCAATGTGCCGCAGCCGCATCGATAGATGAAACCAGTCGAGAATATGCGTGACGGGCTCGCGTGTTGCGCTGAGGACGATACTCTGCAGCCCGACCTCTCCGTCGCTAAAGACAGTGACGTCTCGGCCAGGCAGCCATCCTTGCGCGCGCATCGCTGCGCGAACGATATGGTGTTTGCCGGTAGCGATATTCGGCGCACCGGCAAACTGACGCGGTGCTCGGCCTTGCGCAACAACGCGTCCCATCGCGATCTCGAAATGTCGGCTTTGATAGCCGGGAACCGCGCGAATATAGGCGCCATCAATAAAAACGGAAACGGGAGACTTGCCGGCGCGACTGATACGATAGGGGCCTGCGACGTCCCACTTTTCGATCTGATCGGCAACCTTGCCCAGCCGGTTGCTTACGGTTCGATGATTATGAGGCCGCGTGACCGGCACAAAGATATCAAGTACACGGGCTGCTTCTCGAAATGACATCCGGGAGCCCAGTTCGGCTTGGATGCGCTCCAACTCCGGGGTAGCTCGGCCATTCAACAGGGTCTCGACGCTTCCCGTGCCCAACTTCGCGGTCGATCCGCAGGCACAGTTGCACCACCGCGGCACACGCACTTTGCAAGATCCAAACAGCGAATGGATCGTACGATACCTACTATCATGCACCGAGCGACGGCGGCTACAGTCGTGGCACTTCCGATCTCGCTGGGCGGCTTGATCCGTCTGAAACTGCGTCAGTTCCTGTTGTAGCGCCGCTGTATCTTCTTGGCTTCTTCAGGGGAGAGGCCAAAATCGTTGAGACGGGCGCCATCGAGAGACCGGTCGACCTTGGCAATTTCGCAACGCTGCGACACGCCGTCAACGCCAACAAGCTCGACCGAGATGATCATCTTTAACTGCGACGCCAACGAATGCCCCTTCAGAAAAGGCACCTGTTTACCCGAAATCTCTTACCCCCACCTTTTTCCCGCTCCCCGCAGAACTGGTCGCGCGGATGATCGTCGAACGTTGACCTTCCTTCTTTCGGACGGAGACGCCGCGCGACCGTCCGGAAACCGGACGCCCTAACCTGGGGGCACCGTGCCGCGTTCAGCGGATACCGAAAATAATAAAATCGTTTCAATTGCTTGATGGATTGCCTCCGGCAGCGCCGCTGCGTGGAAGCAAACCTGCTTCACTTGTTTCTCGGGATAGACGGTCCGGTGCCGCGGGGAGGAGCCTGCCGCGCGCCGCAACCGCAAAGCCCGGCGCGAAGAACGCGCCGAACGGGCCGAAAGGTCCGCCTGACAGGAACGGGAGGAGAAATGCGCGATGGCATTGCAAATCAACATCGATAATGGCGGCACGCTGACCGACGTGTGCATCATGTCGGATGACGGCGTGAAGAAAACCAAGGTTCTGACCACCCCTTACGATCTTTCGAAGTGCTTTTTCGAGGGACTGCAGAAGGCCTCCGAAGTGGTCTACGGCACGGCGGACGTGAAGCGGCTTCTCGAAGAGGTCGACCTCATCCGCTATTCCACGACGCAGGGCACCAATGCCATCTGCGAGCGCAAGGGGCCGAAGCTCGGTCTTGTTCTCGACACCGGTTCTGCGGCACTGCCGACCGCCTTGAGGGCGCACGATCCGGAAGTGTTCGAGGCGCTGGTGGGCGACCGTGTCGGCTTCATCGACCTTGCCATGCTCGACGCTCCCGAAGCGGAGGTGGAGGTCGTCAAGGTCATCAACCAGCTCGCCGCCCGGGGTGCGAACCGTCTGGTCATCGCGCTTGGCGGCGCCGGCTTCCTGGAGGCCGAAGAGCGGGTCAAGAAGATCGTGCTGCGCAAGTATCCACGCCATCTTCTGGGGGCCGTGCCGGTTCTCTATACGTCGGATCTCACCTCCGACCGCAATCCGGATCGCCGCGCCTGGTCGGCGCTCATCAACTCCTTCCTGCATCCTTCGATGGAGGCCTTCCTCTACAATGCCGAAAACCGGCTGAGGGCGTTCCGCACCAAGAACCCGCTGCTGATCTTCCGCAACGACGGCGATGCCTCGCGCGTGGCGAAGACGGTGGCGATCAAGACTTATTCCTCCGGCCCGCGCGGTGGCATGGAAGGCGTGAAGGCGTTCTCGGCGCTTTACGGTTTCCGCGATGCCGTTTCCATCGATGTCGGCGGCACGACAACCGATATCGGCCAGTGCACGGATGGCAAGGTCGCTGAAATCCGGCGCGGTCATGTCGAAGGCATCAGCGTGTCCTTCCCGCTGTGCGAAATCATGAGTGCCGGTGCCGGCGGCAGTTCGATCTTCAAGGTGAAGGACGGCCATATCGCCATCGGTCCGGAAAGTGTCGGCGCCCTGCCGGGGCCTGCCTGCTTCGGGCGCGGCGGCAAGGAAGCGACGATCACCGATGCCAGCCTACTGGCCGGTCTGTTCGATCCCGCTTCCTATTTCGGTGGCGGCATGGGGCTCGATGCGAGCCGCGCAGAAGCGGCCGTTCGCGGCAATATCGCCGAACCGTTGGGCATCGATCTCGATACGGCGGTCCTCGCCATGTCGGATGCCTATGAGGCGAAGATTGCCGATGAACTGCACCGTTTCACGAAGATCGGATCGGACACGGTGATGCTGGCCTTTGGCGGCGCCGGGCCGCTGAACGCCTGCGGTGTGGCCGACAAGGCGGGTATCCGCCGGGTTGCCGTGCCGGCCATGGCGGCGGTGTTTTCCGCCTATGGCATCGGCTCCTGCGATGTCTCGCAGGGCTATGCCGTGACGCTCGAGGATCGCTCGACGGCGGGGCTTGCAACCGCCCTCGATGCACTGAAGCGCAAGGCCGCCCGCGACATGTTCGCCGAGGGGTTTGAGGAAGGCAGCTACGCGGTTTCCGCCCGCCTCGTTGCCGACACGGCGGATGGCGAGAAGATCGTGTCGCTGGGTGATGCGCCTGACTTCCCGCCGGAAGTGGCGCAGGCTTCTACGGTCGAACTGGAACTCAACGCGGTGAAGAGCCTGCGTCACGACGAGACCCGCCATATCGGTTTCCCGCTTAGGGCTGAGGCGAAGGCCGATGGAAAGCGCAACGTTCTGGTGGCCGGCAAGGGGCGCGTCGATCTGCCCGTCTATCGCCTCGCATCGATGGCGGATGGCGATCATGCCAGCGGACCGGCGATCCTTGAGGAGGACTACTTCACGGCCCGCGTGCCGGCGGGCTGGGGCTTCGTCGTCTCGGAGGCGGGCGACATCATTCTGGAACGGGAGGACTGACCATATGAAAATTCCGATGACCGAATATCTCCGCATCGATCTCGACAAGGAGACATGGGAATGCCGGGTATGCGACCACGAGATCGCGCCCGCCGAGGGCAACTACAAGGAAGGGCTGCTGGTTCACAACCGTGATCCGCGCGAGATCCATCCGCCGATCCTCGATCCGGAGCGCTACCGCTTCACCTTCAGCCCGGACCCGGAATGGGTGCGCATTCTCGAATTCTGCTGCCCGAACTGCGGCACGCAGGTGGAGACGGAATATACCGTTCCCGGCCATCCGCCGTTGCAGGACATGCAGGTCGATGTGCCCGCGCTGAAGGCCCAGTGGGCCAAGCGCGGTCCGGACATGCTGCCGGACGCCGGCCCCGCCGTGGTACCCGGTCGCGGCCACGGCCACTGATGCCGGCGCCCCGCGCAATGGGGCGCGGGGATCTGACCATTCACAGGGACGCGCCTGCCGGGGAGGGCGGCGCGATCCCCTTGCGAAAGATAGGGAGCGAGAATGAAACGCGTATCCGTTGATATCGGCGGCACCTTTACCGACTGCTTTGTCGTCTGGGGCCAGCAATATATCGAAACCAAGGCGCTGACGACGCATCACAATCTGGCCATGGGCTTCAATGAGGCCCTCGGCAAGGCCTGCGCCGTGCTTGGGCTGGAGCTGGAGCAGATCCTGCAATCCGTCGACAGCGTCCGCTATGCCACCACGCTCGGCACCAATGCGCTGATCGAGCATAAGGGGCCGAAGATCGGCATGCTGGTCACGGCCGGTTATGAGGCGACGGTGCCGCTCAGCCGTGCCCGTGGCTATGGCGAGGGCCTCGACAATCTCGGCCAGCAGGACATGCCGAACGCCCAGCGTCCCGAACCGCTGGTCCAGCCGCACATGATCCGTGGCATCCGCGAGCGGCTCGATTTCCAGGGCAAGCTCGTCATGCCCCTGGACGAGGAGGACGTGCGCCGCCAGCTTCGCGAACTGGTGGATCGCGGCGCCCAGATCATCGTCGTCGCGCTGGTCAATGCCGTGGTGAACCCCGAGCACGAGCAGCGCATCGAGGAAATCGTCCTGGAGGAATACCCCTCGCATCTGCTCGGTGCGATCCCGGTGATCCTGTCGCATCAGGTGGCGGGCCGGAAGGGCGAATATGTGCGCGCCACCTCGGCCATCGTCGATGGCTATCTGCACTCGACGATGTATCACGCGCTTTCGGCGCTGGAGCAGAACCTGCGCGCCCACAAGTATGACAAGCCGATGCTGGTCATCCACAATTCCGGCGGCATGGCGCAGCTCAACTCCACCGATGCGCTGCAGACCATCCATTCCGGTCCGGTTTCGGGCATCGGCGCGTCCGAGCATCTCGCCATGCAGGCGAGCCTCGGCAATGTCGTCGCCACCGATATGGGTGGCACCTCTTACGATATCGGCATCGTCGTGGAAGGCGGGGTGAAGCACTACGACTTCAATCCGGTCATCGACCGCTGGCTTGTATCGGTGCCGATGGTCCACCTCGTCACGCTCGGCGCCGGCGGTGGGTCCATCGCGTCCTATGACCGCATGTACAAGACGGTGAAATGCGGTCCGGAAAGTGCGGGTTCCGATCCCGGCCCGGCCTGCTATGACCGTGGTGGCCTGCGCCCGACCGTGACGGATGCCGACCTGCTGCTCGGCTATCTCGACGCGGCAAATTATGCCGGCGGCTCGATCCCGCTCAATCCGCGCCGCGCCAAGGCGGCCATCGAGGATGCGCTGTGCGACGAACTCGATTGCTCGGTCATCGAGGCGGCGAAGCTGATCCGCGAGAAGGTGGATGACAACATGGCCAACGGCCTCTTCACCGAGCTGCGCGCCAGGGGGTACGATCCCAAGGACTTCACCATGCTGGCCTATGGCGGCAACGGGCCGCTGCATTGCTGCGGCATTGCCCAGAACCTCAATATCGACCGCATTCTGGCGCCGCCGCTTTCGTCGGTTTTCTCGGCGGTCGGTGCCGGCAACATGCACCAGCTCCACATCCATGAGCAGTCGCTCTACATGGTGCTTTACGACAGCAATACGCGCCACATCTTCGACGACTACGACCGCTTCAACGCCATCGTCGCCGAACTGAAGGAAAAGGGCCGGCAGGACCTCCTGCGCCAGGGCGTGCCGCTGGAGGATATCCGTCACGATCTGGAACTGGACATGCGCTACGGCAACCAGCTCGTGCAGACGACGGCGGTCATTCCCAATCACGAGGTCCATGGGCCGGGCGAGGTGCTGTCGATCATCTCGCAGTTCTCGGCCGACTACGGCAAGCGTTTCGGCGAGGGCTCGCAGGCGCCGGAAGCGGGCATCCGCATCAACACGATCCGCGTCGCTTCTTACGCGCGGCACGAGACCGTGAAATTCGAGGATATCAAGCCCGTGCCGAAACCGGAGCGCAAGGCGCCGCCTGCGCCTTCCAGCCACCGCACCTGCCATTTCGTCGGTCACGACGGGCCGTTCGAAACGCCGGTCTGGGCGCGCAAGGATCTGGAACCCGGCATCGAGATCGCGGGACCGGCCATTGTCGCCTCGGAGGTCACGACCTTCCTCGTCAATCCCGGCTGGACCTATGTAACGGCGAAGCAGGGAGCCTCCTGGTTCCTGCGCAACGAAAATCCCGTCACCCGCCACTGAAAACGGCCAGCCCGGCGCTGGAGGAGCGCCGGGCCTTACGCCCAACCCGACTGGAGGAGAATTCCATGAACAAGATCGATATCCGGGCGAAAATGCCCTCGCTCGAAGAGATGAATCTCATCAAGAAGTTCCTCGACGATACCACGCTGTTCCTCGGACCCGATCCGGAGATCATGCAGAACCATGACCTGATGCCGCGCACGGCAGAGGAAAACGAGGCCGTCACAAGGGTTTCCGACAGCCACATCGTCGCCAAGATCCGCGACCGCATCCAGGCCGGCTGCGACGAAGGCTATGAAATGGTCGAGCAGATGGGGGCGGCCCCCGGCGCCAAGTGGGGCGACGTCATCACCGGCGTCTATTCGGCGTCGGGCGACCTTGCCATCGCCTCGGCGGGTGGCGTGCTGATTTTCTCCGCGCTCGTGCACCACCCCATCAAGTTCATCATCAAGAACTGGATGAACGACCCGACGGTGGGCGTAAAGGAAGGTGACGGCTTCATCCATAACGACAGCCGTTACGGCAATGTCCACAACACCGACCAGTCGATGATCCTGCCGATCTTCCACAAGGGCAAGCTGGTCTGCTGGGTGGCCTCCACCGTGCATGAGGGCGAGAACGGTGCCATCGAGCCGGGCGGCATGCCCTCCATGGCCGAAAGCCCGAGCGACGAGGGGCTGAAGATGTCGCCCTTCAAGGTGGTCGAGAACTACCAGATCAAGCGGGACATTCTCACCTTCCTGCAGAACTCTGTGCGCGAACCGAAGCTGCAATATGAAGACATGAAGGTGAAGCTGTTCGCCTGCCTGCGCATCAAGCAGCGCATCGAGGAAACACTGAATTCCGACGGTCCGGAAGCACTCGTTGCGACCCTGCGCCTGACCATGGAAAACGTCCGCGCCGAAGTGAAGCGCCGCGTGTCCGAATGGCCGGACATGACGGTCAGGACCTACATCATCCAAGATTCGACGCTGCGCGAAAACTGCGTGGTGAAGATCAATTGCAAGCTCACCAAGACCGGCGACCGGCTGATCTTCGACTTCCGGGGTTCCTCGCCGGAATTCACCAACCGCGCCACGAACACCATCGTCGCCGGCCTGAAGGGCATGCTGGCGCAGGTCTTCCTGTGCTATGTCTGGCCGGACTTGCCGCGCGGGCAGGCGGCGTTCGCACCGATCGAAGTGATCACCGACCCGCATTCGATCGTCAATTGCTCCTATGACGCGCCGAACTCGCAATCGCTGATGTCGATCTTCACCGGCTTCACCGCCGGCCAGCATGCGGTGGCGAAGTTCCTCTATTCCTGCCCGGAGAAGTTCACCAAGGTCCATGCCCCGACCTTCAACATGATCAACACCTTCATCTGGGGCGGGGTCAGCCAGCATGGCGAAACGCTCGGCAACCTCTGCGCCGACCTCAACGGCATGGGCGCGGGCGCGACGGTGGACCGGGATGGCGAGCACGCGCTGGCGCCGATCTTTGCCACCATGGCCGACATCGGCGAGCAGGAACTGAACGAGGAGGAAGTGCCTTTCCTCCAGCTCGTTTCCAAGAAGATGACGCGAGACGCGATTGCGCCCGGCAAGTATCGCGGCGGCCAGGGCTACACGATGATGGTCGCCACCAAGGATAGCGAGCAGTGGGGCTTCATGACCACTGCGCAAGGTGCCAAGATCCCTCCGATCCAGGGCCTGTTCGGCGGTTATGCCTGCGGTTGCTACCCGCTGTCCAAGGTGCAGGGCGTCGATGTCTATGACATTCTGCTCAACCAGCCGGAAAAGTTCCGCCACTCCATCGAGGAGATCATGAACGAGCAGCCTTTCGAGGGCGCGCGCTACACCACCCACCACATGGGCATGGGCTTCGAGATTTCGAAGCGCGGCGAGTTGTTCATGATTTCGCAAGGGGCGGGTGCCGGCTATGGCGACGTTCTGGAGCGCGATCCGGTGGGTGTCGTCCGCGATATCGAGGAAGGCCTCATGTCGCCGGAAGTGGCGGCCCGGCTCTACAAGGTAGTCTTCGATCCGGTGACGCTTGCCATCGACTTCGACGCCACGGAAAAAGCCCGTGCCGACGAGCGCAAGGCGCGCATCGCCCGCTCGGTGCCCTATTCGGAGTTCGTCAAGGGCTGGAACAAGCCCAAGCCGCCGGCGCATCTGCAATATTTCGGCTGCTGGGGCGATGATGTGGACACGCTCTACATGGGGTCGCCCGACAAGAGCCGGCGCTGCAACGAGCCGAAGCCGAACTACATGGCGCATCCGAAGGATGTGCGGATTGCCGAACTCGAGCAACGCCTGATGGCCCTGGGCGCGATGGGAGGCGAGAAGCAATGAGCGCTAGTCTCGCGGAGATGCTGCCCGGCGGGTCGGGCGCAAACCGTCTGAGGGTCTGGCTCGAGTCGTCGGGCTATGCCCGACGGCTCCTTCTCGGTCCCGAGGGCGATCCCTGGGCCGATGGGGCGGCAAAATACCTTTCCTTCTTCTCGCAGGCGCGCGGCCTGTTGCGGGCCGATGTTGCCGTCGTGCCCGTCGGCGATCTCTACCGGTCCTGGATAGCGCGCCATCCGGGACTGGCGGTGGAGATGGCAGCCAAGAAGCGCGCGACCTTTCCCCTGCGTCGGATGCTGGAGGAGGAGGGGCCACGCAAGCTTCTGGACGAGGTAGCCGAGGCGGTTGCGGCCAATCTTCAGGGCCAGATTCCCATGGTTCTGGCAATGCCGTCGCCAGCCGTCTGGCTCGATGAAGCGCAACGCATGGTCGGACGCGAAGCCGAAGGGCGCGACGACGACGCGGTGGAGGATGCGGCGATGTATATCGCCGATTTCGTCCGATGCGTTGGCGCGCGTCCCGTTGGCGGCCTTCTAATCGAAGAGGCCGAAGGCGCAGCGGGGCCGGCGGACCGCTATGCGCCCGTCTTCAACGCCGCCCGCCACTATCGTTGGGCCGTGGTCGGGCGCGGCGTTCGACCGGGTCAGGAGCCCCTGTTCGATGCGGTGATCGGCGGCGGCGATCGGGTGCAGGGCCAGGATGTTAGCCTGCCGCTGTTTGCCGGCGGCGATTTACCCGAAATCGGCACCACGCAATTCCGCTATGCACGCATTCCGCCCGATCATCCGCCGGAAGCCGTGCTCGATGCGCTGGCACGGATGCGCGCCTGACAGTTGTTCCTCCTCCGTCACGCTCAAAGCAAAGCCGGGGCCTTTCGGTCCCGGCTTTGCTGTGTCGGCGATCAGGCTGTCAGTCGACGATGGTCGCTTGCGTGGCGGCGCGAAGCTCGGCGTCGCTGGTGCCGTCCGCCAGTTCCACGATCTTCAGGCCGCCCTCGACCACGTCGAGCACACCGAGATTGGTGATGATCCGGTCCACGACCCGCGTGCCGGTGAGCGGCAGTGTGCATGCCTTCAGCACCTTGGATTCGCCTTCCCTGTTGGCGTGCTCCATCAGGACAACGACGCGGCCGACACCGGCGACGAGATCCATCGCGCCGCCCATGCCCTTGGCGAGCTTGCCGGGGATCATCCAGTTGGCGAGATCGCCGGTTTCGCTCACCTCCATCGCGCCGAGGATCGCCATGGCGATCTTTCCGCCGCGGATCATGGCGAAGGACGTGGCTGAATCGAAATAGGCCGTATCGGGCATTTCCGAAACCGTCTGCTTGCCGGCGTTGATGAGATCAGCATCCTCCTCGCCTTCATAGGGAAACGGCCCGATGCCCAGCATTCCGTTTTCCGATTGCAGCGTGACGGACACGCCATCGGGAATGAAATTCGGCACGAGGGTCGGAATACCGATGCCGAGATTGACATAGGTTCCGTCCACGAGTTCGCGTGCGGCGCGTGCCGCCATCTGATTGCGGTCCCAGGCCATCAAGCGTCCTCCCTTTGACGAACCGTGCGTTTTTCGATGCGCTTTTCGTGCGGCCCCTGAATGAGCCGGTGGACATAGATGCCGGGCAAATGGATGCGATCCGGATCGAGGCTGCCGGTCGGCACGATTTCCTCGACCTCCATCACGCAGATCTTGCCGCACATCGCCGCCGGCGAGTTGAAGTTGCGCGCAGTCTTGCGGAAGACGGCATTACCGCTCTCGTCGGCTTTCCACGCCTTGACGATGGCGAGGTCTGCGACAAGGCCTCGTTCGAGAATATAGGTCTCGTCGTCGAACTGCTTGTGCTCCTTGCCCTCGGCGATCACCGTGCCGACGCCCGTCTTCGTGTAGAAGCCGGGAATGCCGGAACCGCCGGCGCGCATGCGTTCGGCCAGCGTTCCCTGCGGGTTGAACTCGATTTCCAGTTCGCCGGCCAGGTATTGCCGCATGAATTCGGCATTCTCGCCCACATAAGAGGCAATCATCTTCCGGATCTGCCGGGTGTCGAGCAGCTTGCCGAGGCCAAAATGATCAACCCCGCAATTATTGGCGGCGATGGTCAGATCCTTCACACCGCTTTCAACCAGTGCGTCGATCAGGCATTCCGGAATGCCGCAGAGGCCGAAGCCGCCTGCCGCAATGGTCATGCCGTCGAACAGGAGCCCGTCGAGCGCCTGTCTCGCCGAGCCATGGATTTTCTTCCCGCTTGCGGGTCGTGTCATGTTCTTCTCCTCTCCTTCATACGATCCGCCGCGCCCGGAAACCCCGCCTCGCGGCGGCGATTGGCAACGGTTCGGCGCGAAACGCGAATGCCTCGGGCGTCCAGGGCCTCGGCGATGTCTGCGTCGGTCAGTGGTCTGTCCTTTGGCTCCGCCGCGATGAACTCCGCGATCAATGTCGTGATCGCCGGGCCGGGCACCCCTGCGCCATCGGGACGGGCCGTGCCGCCACGGGCGAAAAAGGCCGAAAGCGGCAGAATCCGCGCCGGTGTCTCGACCGTCAAACCGGTGCGGATGCGACTGATGGTCGTTTCGTGGCAGCCGATGGCTGCAGCCACCTCGCTGTTGGTCAGTGGCTGAAGCCGGGCCGGGCCGTATTCGAGAAAATCCCGCTGGACGCCGATGGCGAAAGCCGCGACCTCCAGGATCATGCGGTTGCGGCGCTCCACCGTGCGCTCCAGCCAGCGCGCTTCCGCAAGTGCGCGTGGACCCCGCGGCTCGGCCGTGGGGTCGATCGTGATCTTTGGCACGCTCTCGCGGTTGAGCATGACCTGCCACCTGTCACTTTTGTCGCGCTCGGCCAGGAGATCCGGCGGGCGACGAAAATCGGGTGACGCCTCGAAGCGCACACCGGGCTTGGGGTCGAGGCGGCGCAGTCGGGCGACCATCACGCCGAGTTGTTCGGCACTCACCCCACATTGGCCGGCAAGTGCCGCCATTTCGCCGCGCGCCAGCAGCGGAAGCCGGTCGAGAAGCAATCGCATCGGTTCCGTCAGCGCGCCCTGATCGGCGATTTGCAGGCTGAGGCATTCGCTGAGAGAGCGGGCGAAGAGCCCGACCGGTTCCATCTCCTGAAGGCGAGCCAGCACCCTCGCCGCCTCGGCGGGGGAGCAGCCGGCGCGCGCGGCAATCGCGTTCACCTCCATGCCGAGCCAGCCGCTCGGCTCCAGCGCTTCGGCGAAGACCAGTGCGATGGCGGTTTCCCGCGGGGTGCGGAACAGCAGCCCGATCTGGGTTGTGACGTGGCCATAGAGGCTGGCGGCCAGCGCGGCAACTCGTTCGCTTTCCCCGTCCTCCGCGCTGAACGGGGAGGGGCGCCAGCGCGGCGGGCCACCGCCGGTCGTCGGTGCGGGAAAGGGCAGTTCGACCTGCAGGCAGGGATTGGCCGCCGCCTCCTGGGCCAGAGCGCCGGCCAGTTCAGCATTGTCCATCTGCAGCAGCGCCATGGCGCGCTGCATGACCTGCGTCATGCGCAGCGAAGGGGTCTGTCCCAGCCGAAGTTCCGTCGCGCCGCGCATCCTTCAGATCCGCGCAGGCATTTCGCCGAGAACGCGCGGCTGGATTATGAACGCATCCGAGACGAGGCCGGGCCGGGGCGTGAGCGGCATGCGTTCGCCGAGCCAGGTGCGCGTCGGCAGTCCCGCGACGGCAGCCCGGCGAAGCGCTTCGCGGTCGCCGGGCAGGGCCACCAGCCGGGCGCGGATATCCGCCTCGACGTGCGCATCGAGATCCTCGCCGATGAAGACCAGCCGGCCCTGCCGATCCATGAGAGGGCCGGAGGTGGGCCAGGCTGCGAGCCGCAGGGGCGCATAGACGGCGCTATCCACGCATTGCACCGCCACCGGCTGGTCGAGGCCGGCGACGGAGACAAGGCCCTTTACCCGGAGCAGCCGCCCAGCCCAGCGTGATAGAATTTCACCCATCGTGACCGCAAAGCCGCGCCAGCCGGTCGCCTCCTCCAGCGTCACGACGAAGCTCGAGACCCTTCCTGAATGCGGCTCGCAATGGAAGACGCTTTTCGCCGCATTGCGCTGGCCGGAAAGCCAGCCGGTTACGGCGGCGGGCGCCTGACCCGAAACATAGAGCCCGCCGCCGAAGAGAACCTGCGGATCGGCCTCGCCGTGGCGGAGCGCAAGACGTACCGCCGCCGGGTTCAGTGCTTCAAGCTCTCGCTCCACCGCGGTTCGCTCGGCACGGCTGGCGAGGTCGCATTTGGAAAGCAGCAACCGGTCAGCGAGGCTCACTTGCACCCGTGCCTCACGGTGGCGGGCGATCTGCGCGCGGGCGCGCTCCGTATCGACCACGGTCAGCACACCGTCGCAACGAAAACGGGCGGAGACCAGCCGGTCCTCCATTAAGGCCCGCACCACGGGTGCGGGATCGGCAAGGCCCGTGGTTTCGATCAGCACTCGGCTCACCGGCGAGATCTCCCGTCGCGACATGCGTTTATGCAGCCGCATCAAGGCCCCGATCAAATCGCCCTGAACCGTGCAGCAGAGACAGCCGGATTCGAGAATGACCAATGTGTCGTCCACGCGCTCGACGAGATGGTGGTCGATGCCGACATCGCCGAACTCGTTGATGAACACGGCAACGCCCGCCATGTCCGGACGGGCGGTGAGGGCATTGAGCAAGGTTGTCTTGCCGGACCCGAGAAAGCCCGTCAGAATCGTCACCGGCACCCGGCCGCAGGCATTCGCGCCGGAGAGATTGCTTTTTTTGTCCGTCATTGTCAGTCCTCCCGAAGGAGAAGAGAAGCAGGATTCCTGCCACGTTCCGCGCAACCGAAAGGTTGAGGCCGGAACAACGGCTTAGCGAAATCATGGCGGATGTGACTTGTTTCGGGACCGTCCGGAAACCGGACGGTTGGCGTTCGGAGAGCGGCCGCCGACGGACGTAGCTGCGCCCTTCGGGTGGCGAGGGCCCACGAAAAATGAATGCAATAGATGCTTTTTTGGTGTTAAACGTCTCTCATCGTTGGATCCATAGATTGGGAGAGGCGGCTGCTGGAAACCGTTCCGGGGAGGGGATGCCGGTCGTTGAGTGGTTTTGGGGGCGCCGCAAAAGGGAGGAGGAGCGATGGTGACTGGCAACGGTTCGTACCGGACATTTTCACGTCCGGAAAACGACGACAAGATCATGTCATCCTGGGAGCGCTTCATGGGCGGGCAGGATCCGGCTTCGGATGCGCTCCGAAGGCTGATCGACGATTCCTGGCGGCGCTGCCATGGCATCGTCGATCCCGGGCGCTCGCATGCGCCTGATCCCGTAGTCGAAGAGACGTTGCACGGCATACTCGGCGATAATCGGGACCTTGTCAGAGCCAGCACCCCGGTCATGGCGTCCGCACGCGATTTTCTGTTCGAAACCGGCACCGTCATGGTGCTGACGGATGCGGAAGGGGTGGTTCTGAGTGTCGAGGGCGATCGCACGCTGCGTGATCCGACGGAGCGCATCCGCCTCATGCCGGGCGCTAATTGGAGCGAAGCTGTCTGCGGCACCAACGCCATTGGTACGGCGCTTCAGATCGGCCAACCGATACAGATTCACTCGGCGGAGCATTATTGTTCCGGGATCAAGCGTTGGTCCTGCTCGGCAAGCGTCATCCGGGATCCGCTGAGCGGCGTAACACTCGGGGCGATTGATATTTCTGGCCTGAGCGAGAGCTACAGCCGACACAGCCTTGCGCTGGCTGTGGCCGCCGCGGGGCGGATCGAGAACCGTTTGGGACAGCGGGAAATGAAGCTGCGCTATCGGCTTCTCGACCATTGTCTCGAGCGGCTGCGCGCGCCAGGTGGCGACGGCCTGATCGTTTTCGATCGCTCCGGCCGGGCGATCAAGACCAATGACAAGGCGGCCACGCTGATGGCGGAATTGGCCAAGGGGCGGGGCAGTCCGGCAAGCGCGATCCGCGATCTGACGCTGCCCTGGCGTGAGGGGCGCGTCGCGCCGGAAAACATGCCCGACTGGATCGACCACAACTGGATCGAACCGATTCTGCTGGAAGGGGAGCGGTTGGGGGCGGTGCTGGTTCTGCCGGACCGCAGCGCGGTGGTGCGTCGCGCCGGCCTGCGGGCCTTGCCGCGCAACCCTCCGGCTGCCGCCGACCCTTTCGACCGCCTGACCGGCCGCTCGCCGGCCTATCTGGAGGCGGTGCGGCGGGCCCGCCTGCTAGCCAAAAGCCCCGTGCCGGTTCTCCTGCTTGGCGAAACCGGTGTCGGTAAGGATGCCTTCGCGCAGGCACTGCATGCCGGCGGCGTGCAGTGCTCCGGGCCCTTTGTCGCCATCAATTGCGGTGGCTTCTCCCGGGAGCTTCTGACCAGTGAACTGTTCGGCTATGCCGAGGGTGCCTTCACCGGCGCACGGCGCGGCGGCATGACGGGCAAGATCGAGGCCGCGGATGGCGGTACGCTATTCCTCGACGAGGTCGGTGAAATGCCACTTGATCTCCAGCCGCATCTCCTACGTGTGCTCGAGGCCGGAGAGGTTTACCGCATTGGTGAAAATCAACCGCGTAAGGTCAAGTTGCGCCTGATTGCGGCAACCAATCGCGATTTGAAGGCCGAGGTCGAGGCGGGTCGCTTTCGCCCCGACCTTTTCTACCGGATTGCCGTGACGACGTTGAAGCTGCCTTCTCTCCGCGACCGGGCAGGCGACCTCCCTGCGCTGGCGGAGCATCTTCTTGCCGAGATTGCCCGCCGATACGAAATCCCGGTGCCGGACATGAAGCCGGAGGTTCTCGAAGTCTTTCATCGTCATGACTGGCCAGGCAACATCCGCGAACTGCGCAACGTGCTGGAAGGCATGCTACTCGAAAGCGGCGGCGCGAGCCTTTCGGGCGGCCACCTGCCACCGGAGCTTGCCGGCACGAACCGGGTGGACGTGGCCTTCGGGTCACCCGCTGCGGCCACGGGCACGCTGGTGCGCGCTGAAAGCGAGGCTATCCTTGCCGCCATCCGCCAGCATCAGGGCAACCTGACCTCCGCTGCTCGTGACCTCGGCATCGCCAAGAGCACGCTTTATGTCCGGATCGAGCGGCTCGGCTTAAAGGAGAGCGTGGGCCTGATGCGCGGTTGATCGCAAGGGGAGCCAACGCGCTGTGGGTATTGGACGAGCGATTTGACGGTGCCGGTCCCTACGTGGCTGCGCGTTGATGAAACGCGTTTCCTTCTCCCGCTGCGTTATTCGTTGTTGACGCACCTCCCCGGCCGCTCGCTCCGTCACGGGATGACCGAGGGTGATATCACGCAGGCTACCGCCAGATGGGAGAGCTTCTGACGCAGATTCATGCGATCCGGATGCCTGCAGATGGCTATTTGCACGGCCACGTGCGTGCCGACAAGCAGGATTGGAGCAGCGTCGGCGAATCCCACGGCGTAGTCCGTCGACAAGGCCCGAGAAGCCAAACAGCTCAGACGATGGGAGTTGGGGTCGGAACAAGGTGCGCCGGTAGAAACCGGCAAGGAGTAGATGGTGAAAGTCCATTGCAATGAAGGAGTAGCGATCCACATTGACCCCGAGTCATGCGCGGGCAGCCGTGAGGCTGTGCGTGAAGCGTTGACAGGGGAGCATGTAGGCCAGCCATTGAACCGCGAGATTGACGCTTCTCGGGTGCCGACGTTCGTCTTGTGTGCGGAAGGCAATATGAATCGGTGCGACAGCGCGAGTGTCGATTGAACCCGGCGTGGTCTGAGACCCTGGCATGCATGGACGCTCCTTGCGCGGGAACCGGGAGACCTCGGGATTGGCCAGAGTGGGATGCCACTGCTGGTCCGCATCGGGAAGGCGAGGAGGCGAATCCGGTGAAGAACGATCTCGAGGAGTCAGATCCTGCCATAGTAGCAACGAACCTTGAGAACAACGCCGGAGTATCGGTGGCGGAGCAAGGGGAGCCAAGGGCAGGAACCAAGGGGAATGCGGACCAGCAAAGCACGCGCCGGGCACAGGACCGGGAAAGTGTGTCCCATGCGCTGGACCGCATACGGAATGCTGCAAGGCAAAGGAAGAAGGAGAAGTTCACCGCTCTCTCTTCCATCACATCAATCCAGAGATGCTGAGGACGGCGTTCTACGCACTCAAGCGTAACGCAGCCCCCGGCCTGGACGGACAAACGTGGCGAACCTACGAAGCAGACCTCGATCAAAGGATCTTGGACCTGCATAGTCGGGTTCAACGGGGAATGTATCGTGCCCTTCCGTCTCGGCGGACGTATATACCGAAGCCAGACGGATGGCAGCGACCGATCGCAATTGCCGCCCTTGAAGACAAGATTGTCCAGAGGGCGACAGCGACGGTGCTGAACCAAACCTACGAGGAGGACTTCCTCGGGTTCAGCTATGGGTTCCGACCAGGGCGCGGCCAGCATGATGCGCTGGACGCTCTGTTTGTCGGAATCGAAACGCGGAAGGTGAGCTACATTCTGGACGCCGACGTTGCGGGCTTATAGCGCGTCAGCCAGGATTGGCTGGTCCGTTTCGTGGAGCATCGCGTCGGTGACAGGCGCATCATCCACCTGATCCGCAAATGGCTCAGGGCGGGTGTTCTGGAAGACGGGATCGTTACTGTAAGTGAAAGGGGAACGGGACAAGGATCGGTGATTTCGCCGCTACTTTCCAATATCTACCTGCGCTACGTCTTTGATCTTTGGGCCGATCGTTGGCGACGACGCGAGGCCACCGGCGACATGATCATCGTGCGATATGCGGATGATATCGTGGTTGGCTTCGAACGCGAAGCCGATGCCCGGCGCTTCTGGGACATGATGCGGCAACGGCTACAGGAGTTTGCGTTGCAACTCCATCCGGAAAAGACCCGACTGATCGAGTTTGGCCGCTATGCGGCTCAGGCTCGCCGCAGGAAAGGGCTTGGCAAACCGGAGACGTCAACTTCCTCGGTTTTACGCACATCTGCGGCAAGACCCGGCAGGGCCGGTTCCAGATCCTCCGGAAAAGCCGGAGGGACCGCAGAGTGGCGAAGCTGACGGAGGTCAAGAACGAGTTGCGACGGCGCATGCATTGGCCCATCCCAGAGCAGGGACGATGGCTGAAGCAGGTGCTTGCTGTCTACTATGCCTATCACGCTGTACCGACCAATTTTCGGTCGCTCGGCGCCTTTCGCGACCGCATCATCAGGCTCTGGGTTCAGACGCTTCGGCGGCGGAGCCGGATGCGGGAATTCCGCTCGTCCGGATCTGTGCGGGGGGTGCCCAGTAATGGGCATCCCTACCGCGATATTTGCAGAAAATCGATGGGATGGAAGGCTCCCGCTCCGCCGGTGCTAGGATGGCATCGGTTAGGATGGACAAACCGGGAGCGTTCGAATGAAAGAGATTTCTACCGTAGGCATCGATATAGCGAAATCGGTGTTCCAGGTTCATGCGATTGATGTCGATGGCAATGTAGTTGTGCGGCGACAGTTACGTCGCCAACAGATGCTGAAATTCTTCGTGCAGGTTCCGCCTTGCCTCATCGGTATCGAGGCTTGTGGGACCGCCCATGACTGGGCACGACAACTTTCGGTCTTCGGGCATGACGTGCGGCTGATGCCGCCGGCCTATGTGAAGCCCTACGTGAAAAGGCAGAAAAATGACGCCGCGGACGCCGAGGCGATCTGCGAAGCCGTGATGCGTGCCGTGCCATAGACGCCACTTCGCGGCTCTGATGTCCTTGGCAATTGTGAGCAGTTCCTCGGCACGGTCAGAGTTGGAGCGGATCAGGTGATCGACGATCTGCTGCATGGGCTGGATCTTCATGGCGATGTGGAACCAGTCGATGATGTGGGCTGTCGGCTTCGGCATCGCCCGTGGCAGCCGCTTGAGGATTTCGGCAGCATCCGAGATGCCGCGCTATACCGAGATCACGGTGACGTCACCGAAGCCGCAGTATCCTTCACGCCGAAGGGCATGCAGAGCTCGGTCTCGGATTGCCTGTTCGTCGGTGCTGCCGGTGACGAAATAGCGCCCGTCGGTTTCCGCGACCGCCGCGGCCGCATCGGGCCACAACCAGCTCGAAGTTTCGCGCTGAATTGGGATCGGCACTGCGGACATGAGCCGTGTCGATGCTGATGACGAACTCCTTGCGTCGGTCACCGGGTAGATGCATTTCGAGCTGGCGCCGTTCATCCGTTTGATGAGACCCGGCGCGCCGTTCTTCCTGTGCAACCTGATCGTCCAGCCGCTCGCCGATCCTGATGGTGCGCTTGCGCACGGTGGCGTGCGTTTCGGTCGGCTCGACGGGTAGGAATTCGGCCAGCACCTTCGCTGCCTGCCGGTACGGCATCATACTTCCCAGCCGTGCTGTCAGTTCCATCAACTCGGGCGTAGCCCGATCGGGGTAGATTTCTTTCAGCGGTGCGAAGGCGCCGGCTATGCCCGGGTGACAATCCCGGCACAGCACCCAGCGGGGATTGCGCACCTCGACTGTCCCGAACACTGTTCGGATCCGGCGCGCCGTGTAGTCCTTGACCGGTCGGAACGTGTAGCAATCCGGGCAGACCCGACGAAAGAGCGAATAGGTCTCTGCCTCGTGATTCACGACCGCGCTCTGCAGCGCCGCCATGATCTTCTTGCTCTCTTCGATCGACAAGCCGACCTCTCCGTCGAACAGGTGCTCCCAACTCTTATCAATTCGCACCTCCCCGCGGCAAACGTCGCCGAACTCGTTCTTCCCCTCAATCGTCATCGTCCATTCCACCGCCACCGTTGCCTCCTTGAGCAAAAGCAATGGTCATGGACGAAGCCGGCCTAACAATCCGTGCT
Source organism: Neorhizobium phenanthreniclasticum (assembly GCF_040066075.1). Lineage (NCBI taxonomy): Bacteria > Pseudomonadati > Pseudomonadota > Alphaproteobacteria > Hyphomicrobiales > Rhizobiaceae > Neorhizobium > Neorhizobium phenanthreniclasticum. Next base: position 55,759 of record NZ_JBEAAL010000031.1, on the reverse strand, counting down.
AAACCCCGGAGAAGTTACCGGTTTTTTTTGCTCACCTCAAACGCATCCTCAAGCTGGATCGCCTGCGATTACGAGGGCCAAACGGAGCGCGTGATGAGTTCCACCTCGCCGCAGCAGCCCAAAACCTCCGGAAACTCGCGAAGCTGACCCCGCCACCAATGCCAAAACCAGCGTGAAGGGAAATACATCTCGGCACGTCCCTACAACGGGAACCTCGGAGCGAGATTAACACGCGCCTTTTTCAACGGTATCCGCCAAAATGCCAAAAGCGGTGCTCAATCTATGGCCCGTCAACCGGCGCGGAATGTTGACCCCTTATCGGCGTCCAATCTTCCGGGCGGCGACGGCTCCTCTGGCCGGGATGTCCTGAACGGCGGGTATCGGTCGGTGAAATCCGGCGGCCGGAGCCGGTCGACCTGTCCGACATAGCCGACCACGAACAAAAGCGCGCCGATGCCTCCGAGCGGAAAGGCCCAGAAGGGTATTCCGTTCGCAGCATCCGGATGCTGCCAGACGACGATCGCCATCGGCACCGACATGATCGCGGCGATGCCGAGGAGCAGGACGGCGGGCCGCATCAGATAGAGAATGCCGAAAAATGCCCACCATGTCAGGGTTAAGGCAATCCATGCAATCGCCTCGGCGATCAGGAACGGCAGCGCCAGCATCATGAGAGTAGCGCAGACGGGCCAGGGACGCGCGGGCCTACGGCGAGCATTTGGCTTCGCAGCAGCAATCGCGCGATCGACTGGATCGGCCATGATTGTCTCCACGACGTCGAGCACGGGAGTATCCTCCATACGCTCGGTTGACTTTGTATGTCGATACACCATATTGGATACGACGACAACCGCAGAGATTGCAATCATGTCCCATGTACCCGTGGGCCTAGTGCTCAATATTCACACTGATCCGGACTCGATCCAGGCGGCATTTCTGCGCCGGGCCATGTCGGCGCTGGAGCGCATCTCGGCCAATGTGTCTGCCAAGGATCTGGCCGACGCGCTGGCTGCGCCGACCGATGCGGGTTCGCTGGCGCAATTGCTCAGCCATTCGGAGATGGTGGGATCCGCCGTCACCGATCTCGATCCACTTGTTCCGGCACTCGCGCGCAATGTCGAACACCGCCAGCAGTTGCTGGCGCGGGCCGGCGGCGCGGTGTCGGCCGACGAGGCGGGCCGGATCCTCGGCATCAGCCGTCAGGCCGTCGACAAGCGCCGGCGGACCGGCGCGCTGCTTGCGGTGCGCGAGGGCAGCGACTGGCGGTATCCGGCCTGCCAGTTCGATCAGGGTGAGACAGTTGCCGGAATCGCCGACGTGGTGCGCGGCTTCTCGGCCGCCGGCCCCTGGATCGCGCTCGATTTCCTGCTAGCGCCCGACGCGGTGCTCGGCGGTCGCACGCCGCTTGCCGCGCTGCGCGCCGGCGAGCGCGACGCGGTCGCGCGGCTGGTCCGCGCCGAGGGCTCGGACGGCTTCGCCTGATGGCGTCCGGAAAAGATAGAGGGCCATCGGGCGCTGCCCCACCGCCCCCCGATTGGCTCGTGGGGTCCGGGTTGCCGATCGATATTATTCCAGCGGGGCAGATCCTCCATCGCGTGCATCGCAGTGCGCTGGAGCCGGTCTTTTTCGGGCCTGGCGGCGGCGTGCCGGCGACGAACCGCTTCGACAGCACCACCGGACGCTTCGGCGTCCTTTATGTCGGCACGAGCCGCGCCGGCGCGCTGGCGGAAACCATCCTGCGCAATCCGCAGCGCCTGATGGTGTCGATGACGGAAATCACCGGCCGCTCGGTGAGCGAGCTTGCCTGTGCCCGTCCTCTCAAGATTGTGCGGATGCACGGAACTGGGCTGCAGGCGGTCGGCACCGACAACGCGATCTCCACCGGCCCGTATGGACCTTGCGGCCTGTGGACCGACGCGCTTTGGGATCACCCGGACCGGCCGGACGGGCTTGCCTATCAGTCGCGCCATGATTCCGGGGAGATCTGCCTCGCCTTGTTCGAGCGCGGCGACATGGAGTTTTCACATGTTGGCGGGGCACCGCTCACCAGCATCCTGAAGGATGTCGCGGCCATTCTCGAGATGTATGGCAAGTCGCTGTCGCCAGGCGCGCTTCGCGGCACGCTGGCGGTAGCAAGTCCGGCCTCCCTGGAATCGCGAGACAATGGAGTGCGACAGACAGGATCGCCGGTCGATCCGGCAATCCTGTCTGTCCTGGCGCACGAAAATAAGATCGCGACGGGCCCTGCCCCCGCGATCTTCGCTTCCGACGTCAGCCGGCCCCGCCTCTCGGCGGGGCCACATCGTCCTGGTCCTCAGTGCGGCCGCTGCTTCGGGCGGTACCAGATGAGCTGTAGGCCTTTCTCTCCGGCCACCTCGACGAGGATTGCCTGGATCGGCTGGGGGAAGGACGGGTCGTCTAGCCTGACGGAGATGTAGTCGCGTTCGGTTTTCCGGGCGGTCTTCTGCCCGCCGGCGCCGAATTCGGTGTTTTGCGGTGCACCGCAAAATGTCGCTCTGCATTATGCTGAGAACGTGATTATGCAGAGTGTCGGTCGCTGAAGGCCGGATTTGCCGGTGATTTCTGCGGATTTCTCTCCGCATAATTCCGGAGGCTGAGATGGATAGTGCGTCTTAAAAAACGGACGCCTTTGGCCTATGCTGATCCCCACGATCATTTTGGCGAAAGCTGCAAAGTTGGCGGAAAAGAATGATGCATGGGAGAACATTGCTCGCATTCGACGGCGGCTGGCTGATCTGAATGATGAGCGGAAGGCGCTTGAGCGTGAACTGGAAGCGTTTGAGCAACAGCTGATTTCCGATAGCCAGGCCGACGCAGAGAAGCCAGCCTTCGCCGACGCCCCTGTTACCAACAGCTCACCGTCGATGGAGAAGGTGGAGTTATTTCGGCAGCTGTTTGCCGGTCGGCCCGACGTCTTCCCTGTTCGCTGGAACAATAAGAAGGACGGACGCTCCGGCTATTCACCGGCCTGTTCTAATGAGTGGGCGAAAGGAATCTGCGGCAAGCCGAAGGTGAAATGCGGGGACTGCCCGCATCAGGCTTTCATCCCATATTCCGAAGATATCATCGAAAAGCACCTCCGTGGCGGCGATGCTCGCTCAAGCGACTTTGCTGCCGGCGTATATCCATTGCTGCAAGACGAAACATGCTGGTTCCTTGCTGCTGACTTCGACAAGGAAAGCTGGGCGGATGATACCAGAGCTTTGCTGGTAACATGTCGTGCAAAAGGTATTGCCGCAGCCCTCGAACGCTCGAGGTCGGGAAACGGAGGCCATGTCTGGATATTCTTCGCCGAGCCCATTCCGGCCAGGATCGCCCGTCAACTGGGTGCCGCGCTGATCACAGAGACGATGGAGAACCGCCCTGAGATCGGCTTCACGTCTTATGACCGTTTCTTTCCCAATCAGGACACGATGCCACTTGGCGGCTTCGGCAATCTGATCGCGCTTCCCCTGCAAAGGAAAGCCCGTGAAAATGGCAACAGCGTTTTTGTCGATGGCGACTTACGACCTTACGATGACCAGTGGGCGTACCTGTCGTCTTTGCCCAGGTTATCGGTGGACGAAGTCTTCAGGATTGCCGACGAAGCCGAATTGGCGGGACGGGTCTTGGGCGTCCGGATGCCGGTCGATGACGAACATGCCGATGAGCCGTGGAAGATGTTGCCGTCACGTCGTAGCGAGCCGCGGCGAATTGAGGCTGCGATCCCGCAAAGCATCAAGGTTGTAATCGCCGACCAGGTTTACATCGATAGGACCGAGCTTCCGTCCGCGCTGATTGCGCAGTTCGTGCGTCTGGCAGCATTCCAGAACCCGGAATTCTATCGCGCGCAAGCAATGCGATTGCCGACATCTGGCAAGCCTCGGATCATCTCCTGTGCCGAGCTTCACCCGCGCCATGTCGCGCTGCCACGAGGCTGCTTCGACGAAGCAATTGAACTCATCAAGAGCTATGGCGTGACCGCCAATCTGGAGGATCACCGCGAAGACGGAGAGCCTTTACCCGCCGGCGTCTCCTTCCAAGGGATGCTTCGCCAGCCACAATCGCGGGCCTTTGATGCTGTTGTCGCCAACGATAACGGCGTGCTCGCCGCCACGACCGCCTTCGGCAAGACAGTTGTCGCAGCTGCACTCGTAGCACATCGAAGCCGCAACACGCTGGTTCTTGTTCACCGCAGGGAGCTTCTCACCCAATGGGTGGAGCGTCTGAGTTCCTTCCTGAGCATCGACCCAAAGCAGATCGGCATCATCGGTGGCGGGAAAAGAAAGCCAACTGGGATCATTGATGTGGCGCTGATCCAAAGCCTGGTTCGGAATGGCGAGGTCGATGACATCGTGGGTAATTACGGTCATCTGATTGTCGACGAATGCCATCACCTGTCCGCTGCAAGCTTTGAGCTTGTCGCTCGCAGATCCAAAGCGCGATATGTCGTCGGCCTATCTGCCACCGTCGCCCGAAAAGACGGCCATCATCCGATCATCTTCATGCAATGCGGCCCCGTTCGCCATCGGGTTAATGCAAGAGTTCAAGCTGCCGAGCGTGGTATTCGCCATCGTGCCCGCGACCGTTCGACGAAGTTTGAGTTGCCAGCGTCACTCGCCTCGGTCGAGCGCCCGTCAATGCCAGCAATCTATGCAGCCCTTGCGCAGGACGAAGGCCGAAATGACCTGATATTCGATGACGTGTTGAAATCCCTCGAGGCCAAACGTTCGCCCATCCTGCTGACGGAGCGTAAGGATCACCTCGATTATCTGCAGCAGAAGTTCTCGCCGTTTGTAAAAAATCTGGTGGTGCTACGCGGCGGCATGTCGGCGAAGGATCGCAAGCAAGCCAACACGGCGTTGAATGTCGCAGACGATGATGAGCGTCTGATACTTGCGATAGGCCGCTATATCGGGGAGGGCTTCGATGACGCCCGACTCGACACACTATTCCTGACCATGCCGATCGCCTGGAAAGGCACTTTGGCGCAGTATGTCGGACGTCTGCATCGTCAGCATGATGGCAAGCGGGACGTCCTGGTCGTCGACTATGTCGACAGCACCGTTCCGGTGCTGGCCCGAATGGCCGCAAAGCGACGAGTGGGTTATCGCGCGCTGGGCTATGTGATCGAATGAGGGCGCCCCGCTTTGAGCGGAGCGCCGTGATGCTGGTCAGCGGGACCGGATGAGCTTGTGCTCGCCCTTGTCGCCCTGGACGAGGAAGGCGTAGACGGGCGCCGTGAAGGACGGATCGTCGAGCTTGAGCGAGAGGTATTCGGCGCCCGTTTCGCGGGGGTCCGGCTCCAGCCTGCTCCGAACTCGACACCCGTTGCTGTGACCCGGAAGTCGGGTGCGCGGTCGTTGTCGCGGTCGCAGGGCTTGATGGATGCCTTGACGTTGAGGGTGAGGGTCTTGATGGCGCCGTTGTAGGCGCCGGTTTCGTCGCGGGTGAAGGTGCCGATCTGAGCCATTGTCTTGATCTCCTGAGGTTGTTCGAAGCCGCCCGATGCGGCCTCGATGGCGGTCGAGAGGCGACGGATTGGACGGAATGCATCCGCAGGTCCGCAGCGTTAGCGAAGGACGGTGGCAGCCAAGCTTGTTGGCTCGCGAGGAATGACCGCCTGCGGTCAGGGGAAGAAGGTCGGCGGAGTCGTTGCAGGCCAGGGCCGGTCCGGTGCCAGACCAGCCCAAAAGAGAGGCCGTATGGGGGCTTCGCGCCGTCAGCGGAGAACGACGTGAATGATCGATGTCTTCTCATCAGCATGATCAGCGCCGCCGCCGGTACGTTACCCCTCCCGTCGTCCCCAGCCGCCGTCTCACCAGATTCAAAACACGCCGCGCGTGCCTCTTTTGGCAACCCCAGGGGGTGAGGTTGGAAAAGCTGCCCGCCGACGCTGGAATGGCTTTGAAACCAGCGATTTGTTCCTATGGGCCGGACTTCCCCGGCGCCAACAAGCAAATCGAGGAAATCAGCGTGACGAAGCGACACGAGGGACGATTGGCGCCCTGCTTATTGCCGTTGCAGGTGCAGTAAAAAACAAACTTGACTGTTTGTTTTTTACATGTAAACCATTGCTGCAACAGAAGCGGCGCCAATGGTTGCCGACTTAAGAATTGGCAAAAAGCCGAGGGGACATCGTGAGTTCAGTCAAGACGCGGCCTTCGGGCGCGCGACGTACACGCACGCAAAGTGAACGATCCAGCGAAACGCGCCAGGCGTTGTTCGACGCCACGATTGCACTTCTTCACGATCAGGGGTTCAACAAGATGTCGACCCCAGAGATCGCCCGTAAAGCCGGGGTGTCGCGCGGTGCGCTGACCCATCATTTCGCCACCAAGGAAGACTTGGTGATCAGCGCGGTCGCTGACCACCTGACGCAGGTCAACACGAAGCTGGCGGCCTTTGCCGACACCTACGGCCGTCGTGGCGGTTCGACCGACGAGATCGTCGACTATCTCTGGCGGGTCATGTTCGACCGACTCTTCTACGTGACCTTGGAATACCTGCCCGAGGCGCGCCATAACGAAGGCTTCCGCGCCGGCCTAATACCCGTCGTGCACGAGTTTCATGATCGTCTCGATGCGATCTGGACGGCGCTTGCCGCCCACCGGCAGGCAGATCCCGCCAGCGTCCGCATCGTCATGAACGCCACCATGTGCCTGATCCGAGGAATGATTGCACAGACGGTGCTACGTCCTGCGGATTCGACCTATTACGAAACTCTGCTTGAGTTCTGGAAGCAGCAGGTCAGGGACTACTTTTCGACGATCGCAAAACACTCGGAGCCGCAGCCATGAAGTCAATTCTTCAGGTAAGGGATCTCCGGCGAAGCTTCTATGGTGTCAAGGTTCTGACGGGCGTCGATCTCGATGTCATAGAGGGGGCCATCACCGGTCTCATCGGTCCGAACGGCGCCGGCAAATCAACCTTCTTCAACTGCATCTCGGGGCTTTATATGCCCGATAGCGGTTCGGTGATGTTCGACGGTGTCAACATCACCCGGGCCAGAAGCCAGGATCGTGTGGCCGCGGGTCTGGTCCGTACCTTCCAGCTCGCGCGGGGTTTTCCAAAACTCACCGTATTCCAGCACTTCATGCTTTATGGCCAGAACCATCCTGGAGAAGGCCTGCTGGCCAGCCTCACCGGCAGCGCGGCCGGACGGCGCCACGAGGAACAACTGGCGGAGGAAGCTTTGTCCATCGCCCGCCGGCTGCGCCTCACCCATGTGATCGACAATCCGGTAACGGCGCTGTCGGGCGGCCAGAAGAAGCTTGTCGAGATCGGCCGGGCGCTGATGGCCAAGCCTCGGCTGATCCTGCTCGATGAACCCATGGCCGGCGTCAACCCCACTCTGACAGCGGAAATCGCTGAGCATCTGAAGGCATTGAATGCCGAAGGTGTGACCATCTGCCTGATCGAGCACGACATGAAGCTGATCGGGAGTCTCTGCGATCCGGTCATCGTCATGGCCGAAGGCCGCAAGCTCACCGAAGGCAGCTTTACCGAGGTCGTCTCCGACGAACGGGTGCAGGAAGCCTATCTCGGAGGAAGGCACTGATCATGTTGAAGGCTGAAAGTCTTGTGGCCGGTTATGGCGCTGCAGAGGAAATCCTGAAAGGTGCATCGATCGACGTGCAAGCGGGCGAGATCGTCACGATCATCGGCCCGAACGGTGCGGGCAAATCGACACTTCTCAAGGCGATTGCCGGTTTGGTGCCGCTGAAGGGCGGCAGCGTCCGAATGAATGGCGCCGATCTGACCCGCCAGGATGCGCTCGGTCGCTCGAAGGCCGGACTGGCTTTCGTGATGCAGGAAAAGAACGTGTTCGGCGCGATGTCGGTGGCCGAGAACCTCGACATCGCCAGCTTCGGCAATCCCTCGGGCATGGCGGCCCGGCGCGAAGCTGTCTATGCCCGCTATCCTGTTCTGGCCGACAAACGAAAGGCGCTGGCGCGCACGCTTTCCGGCGGTCAGCGGCAACTCCTCGCCATGGGCATGAGCCTGATGACCGAGCCGAAGCTGCTGCTGCTCGATGAGCCAACGGCAGGGCTTTCGCCGAAGGCGGCCGAGGAGCTTTTTATGGCGATCATCGAACTCAACCGGTCCGGTCTGCCCGTCCTCATGGTCGAGCAGCACGCGCTTGAGGCGCTGGAGATCTCCACCCGCGGTTATGTCATTGTTACCGGTCGCAACGCGGCCACTGGCGGCGGCAGAGAACTGGCCGCCGATCCTGAAGTTCGCCGCCTGTTCCTGGGCGGTTGAGAAGACGGTCAGCAATCAATCAAAGAAGAGGGAACAACGCATGAGCAGCTTCACATTCAGTCGCCGCGGCTTCATGGGCGGCGTGGCCGGTCTCGCCGCAACCGGTCTTGTACCGCACACTGTCATGGCACAGGACGGGGCCATCAAGATCGGCGCATTGACGCCGCTGACCGGCTCGGGCGGCCCCTACGGGCCGGTGATGGTCAAGGCGATCAAGGCGGTCGCCGGCGAGGTGAACAAGGCCGGCGGCGTTCTGGGACGCCAGATCGAGATCATTTCGGAAGACGACCAGACGAACCCGGAAGCCGGTGTTCGCGCCGCCCGCAAGCTGGTGGATGTCGATCGCGTTTCGGCCATTCTCGGCACCTGGGCCTCGTCGGTCACGACCGCGGTTGCGCCGATCTGCTGGGAATCCGGCACCATGCTGGCCACCGTCTCCGGTGCCGACGCCATCACGGCGCTGCCGCATCAGGGCTACATAATCCGGACGCAGCCGACGACCATTCTCCAGGGCCGCAAGTTTGGTGAGTTCGCCGTGGAGCAGGGCGTGAAGAAGCTGTTCTTCTTCTCGCCGCAGACCCCGTTTGCGGAAAGCCAGTTCACCAATATCACGAAGGCGGTGAACGCCGCCGGCGGCGAAACGAAATCGCTGATCTATGACGACAAGAAGCCGTCCTATCGCAGCGAAGTCGATGACATGCTGGCCTATGGTCCCGATGTCATCGTGCTGGGCGGCTACGCGGCGGATACCGCTGTCCTTCTCAAGGATATCTTCCGCGCCGGCTACGAAGGCAAGAAGATCGCCTTCGCCTATTCCGTCAACCAGAAGCTTATCGACAGCGTTCCCCCGGAAATTGTCGAAGGCATCTTCACGATTGCGCCGTCGCCGGCCGAATCGTCCAGCGCCTACAAGCGCCTGGTGTCGCTGATCGGCATGCAGAATCCGGATCCCTACACCACGCAGGTCTACGACCAGGCAAACCTCGTGATCATGGCCATCGCCAAGGCGAGCGCCGCCAACGGCAAGTCGATCCGCGATGCGATCCGTTCGGTTTCCCAGGCCGAGGGCGGCATGGTCGTCGACAATGCGGTCGATGGTCTCAAGCTGATCGCCGAAGGCAAGTCGGTGAACTATCAGGGCGCTTCCGGCCCCTGCGATTTCACCGCTGCCGGTGACATCTCCGACAGTCAGTTCCGCTACGAACAGGTCGAAGGTGCCAAGCTCAAGCTCCTGAAGATCGCGTGAGGCCGTGATGACGATCGTGGCGCAGGCAATACTGAACGGTATCATGACGGGGATGCTGATCGCCATTCCCGCCCTTGGCCTCACGGCGATCTTTGCCGTGCTGCGCTATGTCAACTTTGCCATAGGGGCCTACGCCACGGTCGGCGCATTCGCAGCCTGGTATTTCAATAGCGGGCTCGGACTTGGTGTGTTTCCTTCCGCGCTGGTGGCATTTGTTGCCGGCGGCGCAGTCGGCCTGATTGCGGAGCAGACGGCACTTGCCCGTCTGCGTCCCTCCGGCGCGCTTGCGGTGGCGATCGCCTCGATCGCGGTCAATCTCATTCTCGAGAATGTCATCCGTTTCATCTTTGGCAACGATCTTCAGGGATTCGATCTACCGATCGCCCGTGACTGGCGTTTTGCCGGCCTCAGATTCGGGCCGCAACAGTTGCAGACGGCGGCGATTGCCATCGCCATCATGGCAGCGGTGTTTCTGTTCCTGCGATTTACCCGGTTCGGCAAAGCCATGCGAGCGGTTGCCGACAATCCTGATCTTGGCAGGCTTTTCGGCATGGACCCGGCCCGGATCGCCATGATCACCGTTGCGCTCGGGGCGGGCCTTGCGGGTGTCGGCGGCGTGCTTCTCGGTCTCGACACGGCCATCGATCCGATGACGGGATCACGTTTGTTGCTGTCGATTTTCGCCGCCGCGGTGCTGGGCGGACTGGGGTCGATCCCCGGAGCCGTACTTGGCGCGGCCATGATCGGCATCGGTGAGGAACTGGCCGTGCTGGTTCTGCCGGCCACCTATCGTTCGGCCGTCGGCTTCGCCACCATTCTCCTCATCCTGTCGCTGCGTCCCGCAGGCATTCTGGGTGAAAGGAACACCTGATGCTGTCTTACCTCATCTTCACGCTGACACTCGGCGGCATCTACGCGCTCTTGGCGCTCAGCCTCAATCTGATCTGGGGCGGCGTCGGCATGGTCAATCTCGGCGTCGCCGGTTTCTTTGCCGTCGGTGCCTATGCCTCGGCGCTGGTGGCGATTGCCGGCGTTCCGTTGCCGCTTGCCATGTTGCTTGCCTGCCTGATCGGTGCCGCCGCCGGCATCCTCGCCACCTTTGCGACCATTCGCCTGCGCGGTGACTATCTCGCCATCGTGACCCTCGGTTTTGCCGAGGTGGTGCGCATGGTGGCGCTCAACGAGCGCTGGCTGACCCGCGGCTCGGATGGCATATCGGGGATACCCGCGCCGTTTCGAGCAGAGCTCGGCGTCGATGGCTTCAACCTGTTTTATCTCGCGCTGGTCAGCGTCATCGTACTCGGGGTGTTCCTGACGATGCGCCGCCTCGATCTGTCGCCATTCGGGCGTGTGCTGAAGGCGATCCGCGAAGACCAGGAACTGGCGACCTTCGCCGGTAAATCCGTAACCCGTTTCAAGATGCAGACCTTTGCGCTTTCGGCGGGGATTGCCGGTCTGGCGGGGGCTCTCTACGGTCATTTCCAGACCTATATTTCGCCGGATCATTTCCAGCCGCTGATTACCATCTATATCTTCCTCGCGGTAACGGCAGGCGGTGTCGGTCGGCCGGTGGGAGCGCTTGCCGGTGCCTATCTCGTCGTGTTCTTCCTCGAAGCGACGCGTTTTCTCGGCGAGCTCTTCACCGTGCTTGAACCGGGGCAGGTGGCGGCAATCCGCGAAATTCTCGTCGGCCTCGCCTTGCTCTGTGTCCTGCATCTGCGCCCGCAGGGCATTCTGCCCGAACGTATCGCCCCCGCACCGAAACCGGAGACATCACCGTGAAGGAACTTCTGTCGATGCTCAGCGCGCCCGGCCAGCCCGCGACGCTCTACAAGGCTCTGGAAGAGGCCCTGTCGCAGGAAATCGGCTTTGGCCTCTTCACCCTGCTTTACCGGGATGGCGACGAGGTCGCTCGCGTCTATTCAAGCAACGAGGCTGCCTATCCGGTGTTCGGCCGCAAGCTCATGGGCCCGACCCCGTGGGGCGAGAAGGTCATTGACCGGCAGGAGACCTTTCTCGGGCCGGACCGGGACGCCATTGTCTGGGCGTTCTACGACCATGAGCTGATTTTCAGCCTCGGTCTCGGTGCCGTCATCAACATCCCCGTCGTCTACAACGGCGAGACCATCGGCACGATGAACTTGCTCGATAAAAGCGGTGCCTATACCGAGGAGCATCTTGCGAAGGCGGCTGCCTATGCGCCTTTGCTTATCCCTGCCTATCTTGAGGCGCGGCGCGCCTGAACACATTCCCAGGACAAGTTTCATGACAAACATTCTCTTCGAGAACGCCCGCATCGTTGATGGCACTGCCGATCGCCCGAGCGATCCGGTCAATGTGCGGATCGAAGGCAACATGATCCGTGAGGTCGGCACCTCGGTCTCAAGCGCGTCGGCCGAACGCATCGATCTCTCCGGCAAGATCCTGATGCCGGGCCTGATCGATGCCCATGTTCATGTTGTCGCCTCGACTGCCGATCTCGGCCGCAACGGCCAGCTTCCCGATACGCTCGTCACGGTGCGCGCGTTCAAGCTGATGGGCGAAATGCTCAATCGCGGTTTTACCACGGTGCGCGATGTCGGTGGTGCAACCTCGGGCCTGGTTGCCGCTGCCCTCGAAGCGTCCTGGCCGACGCCGCGCCTCAATATTTCCGGCAAGGCCCTGGCCCAGACCGGCGGTCATTGCGATTATCGCGGCCCCTTCAATGATAATCCGGTGCAGCTTCGCAGCTTCCCGTTGGGTGCGCTCGGCCGTATCGTCGATGGCGTTCCGGAAGTTCGCCGTGCCGCGCGCGAGGAGATCAAGAGCGGCGCCAACTTCATCAAGATCATGGCCAATGGCGGCGTATCCTCGCCGACCGACCCGATCCACTTTCTCGGCTTTTCCCGCGAAGAGCTGCTTGCCGTGGTCGAGGAAGCGAAAAATGCCGGCACCTATGTCTCGGCGCATCTTTATACCGACCAGGCCATTCGCCGGGCGGTCGAATGTGGCGTGCATTCGCTGGAACACTGTAACCTGATCGGACCTGAGACGGCGAAGCTTGCCGCATCAAGGGGAGCTTTCGCTGTTCCGACGCTCGTCACCTATGACAAGCTTTCGAGCGAGGGTGAAGCCATGGGCCTGCCAGCCGCATCGGTGGCCAAGGTCGATGATGTTCGTCTCGCCGGCATGGAATCGCTTTTGATCATGCGCGAGGCCGGCCTGCAGATGGCCTATGGCAGCGACCTCTTGGGTGGCATGCATGTGCACCAGTCGGAAGAATTCGTCATCCGCGGCCGGGTTCTGCCAGCCATAGACGTCATCGCCTCGGCCACCCATATCGCCGCGCGCCTGCTGCGGGTGGAAGGCAAGATCGGCACGATCGCCGCCGGCGCATTCGCCGACCTGATCGTGGTCGATGGCAACCCTCTCGATGATCTCACGCTTCTCACGCGTCAGGGTATGCATATGCCGATGATCATGAAGGACGGCGCCTTCATTAAGCGCTGATCGCCTGCCGCCATCCGCAAGCCGAAATCGTCAAACCGGCTATTGTTCGGCGTGCCGAGTTAAATGACTGGAAGCCACCGATCTTGGGCATGTTCTTCTTTACCCGGAAGTGGTCGCTCTCGATTCGCCCTAAAGGGCGCAGAGGGTCAATCCTCCACTTGTCCGCTGGTGGCGATGCCATCGTGATCGCCGCCTGCTCTCAGACCTGAATCGCCATCTGTGTGCGGCGCCTCTGAGGTTGCCTCCCGGCGCCGACGATGGTCTTATCGGTGGCGATAGTGAACCGCCGTATTTGCCGATATTCGAAGCGATAGAGACATGTCGATTTCAGACGCCATCTACCGACCGTTCGAGAAGCTGATCCGGCCTCTGGACATTCCTTACCGGCCGCTGCCTTCCAAAAGACCGGTTGCCGTCCTTCTGCATTTCATCTCGATGTTCCGGGCGGTGCTGATTGCGCTTGCACTCGCCGCCATGGCCGTCGAGGCGATCAATCTGACGATTGTCTGGGGCTTGTCCGTTGTCGTGGATGGTGTCAGCCAGCAGGGCGCGGCGAACTTCCTGCGAGCCGAATGGCCGCTGCTGACGTTTCTGGGCCTGCTGCTGTTTCCAGGACTGCCTATCGCGTCATTCCTGCTGAACACGCTTCAGTCCCACACCTTGAGCGTCGCGATGCCAGTCGCAATCCAATGGCAGGGCCACAAGGCCGTGGAACGGCAAGACATTGCCTTTTTTCACGATCTTTTCGCCGGACAGGTCGTCTTGCGCCTCTCGCAGGTCGCGTCCGCCGTTCAGCAGCAGATCATTGCCGCGTTCCAGACCATTCCGCGTTTCATTCTGTCGATGGCCGGATCGGTGGTGCTGCTCGGGGCCCTGGCTTGGCAACTGGCGTTGCCGGTCGTGGTCTGGATCGTGCTCAATGTTGTGCTGGCGGTAAAGATGGCGCCGATCTTCACCGAGCGATCCCGGCGTACCGCCAAGTTGCGCAGCCTGATCGCCGGCACCGTCAACGATCTCTACGGCAACATGCAGATGATCAAGCAATTCGCCGCGGAAGACAGTGAGGCCGGCGCCATCCGTCGCGTCCTCCAGAATGCGGTCAACACGCAGCACGGCGAGCAACGGATCTACCGGACCTCGGAACTCATCGTCGTTGCGCTCAATACCGGGCTTTGGCTCACCATCCTGTCGATCGGGCTCACCGGACTGGTCGAGGGCTTCATATCCGTCGGTGAGTTCGTTGCGGCCGTCTATGTCCTGCAGCGTCTTTCGGGACACACCTTCACCTTTCTCCAGATGGGGCAGCAGGTTTTCCAGGCGATCGGCACGATCAAGGACGCCATGCCGGTGATGACGACCCCGCCGACCATTGTGGATCCGCCAGAAGCAGGAGAGATCGTGGTCATAGGCGGAGAAGTCCGTTTCCAGAACGTCAGCTTCGCGTATCGGGCGGAAAAGCGGGTTATCAAGGATCTATCGCTCACCATCAAATCCGGCGAGAAGGTCGGCCTTGTAGGCTTGTCCGGCGCCGGGAAAACGACACTGGTGAACCTGCTCTTGCGCTTTTACGAGGGAAAGACGGTTATTGCGATCGCCCATCGCCTTTCCACCATCGCAAAGATGGATCGCATTGTGGTACTGGATGGAGGACGTATCGTCGAGGAGGGCACACCCGGCGAACTTGTCATGCGCGATGGGCTGTTTGCCCGGCTCTGGAAACGCCAGACCGGAGGCTTCATCCCGGAAAGTGAGTAATCCGGTCTCCGCAATTGGTGCATGCCGGCGGAGACCGTTAGTCCGAAGTCGGTCCCCAATCAGTCATTCCAGCCGGACCAAATTCTTGGCACGCCTAACAAATCTGTTGCGGAGGAACTTGTGGTAACAGAGGCGTTCATTCTGATCTTATCAACTGCAAAAAACACAGGCTCGATGTTCTATATCCTCAAGACGATGTTGTTGCCCACTTCGGAAGCCTGGGTGGCATATCGCTGATAACGGCCGGAATTGATCCGGCCGTCGGCACCGGCTTGAGGGCGATCCGCTAACTATCGGCTCGATCGCATCCCGAAGTCTCTCATACGCTAGTGCGGATGATCGTCTTGCCTGTCTGTCGCTCCGTCGAGTTGAATGCGGCGACGGCATTATCGAGGGTTGAGATGTTGCCGATGTTCGTCCGAAGGCGTCCGTCACGTATCCGACCTACCAAGCCACTGCGGCATAGCCTCCGGAACGGCCTAGCCTGGAGCAAGAGCATGTGCTCCGCGCACGTGTCCTTTTAATGCGAGATCAAAAGAACACGTAGCCCCACAAGCCATAGCTTGTGACGAAAAGTAAACAGATCACGCCGCCAATGAAACGGTTTCGGCTAAATGGTGAGTTCAATCAAAAGCGAAGATCAACTGCAAAGGAACACTATCGGGTTCAAATCTTTCGGGAATTCGGAAGTTCATACGCCCGCGGGAATGCGCCTTGCAGAACGGTCGCCGCAAGGGAGCATTTTGATTAGCCAACGCTGCCGACGCACACATATTTGACCTTGGTGATGGCCTCGATGCTGCAACGCAATCCTAAGTCGCCGAGACCGACGAGCTTGACTCTGCCGAACGGTGCTTCAGCCGTCGATATAAGGCCTGTATTGATACCGGTCATGCCGGATTCCAAGGCCTCGGCAACGCGGAAAACACGAACCAGATCTGCCGCGCATGCCACTTGCCGCCCTTGACCACGCGCGCGCCTTTGAGAGGGCGTCATTCACATGCTCTTCGATCTTTTCGATCGCTGCCTTAACTTTGGTGCGAGATAGCCTTGATCAATGCCGCCTTACGCATCTGCGGCACCGGATAGGCGCGGCGGCTGTGGGAAAGGCAAAGGCCCACGAGGCTTTCAGCGATTTTCACCACCAGCGAAACAGGATCGACGATCGGGATATTAGGCACATCAAATCCGGACTTTTGCGTTCCCCCGGCGATCACCAGCACTTCGGCCTTACCGACCACATCCAGGACCTCGGCCCCGGGCCTCAACAGATGAATGCCGGCGCACTGCGAGTCGAGCGCATATTCGTGCACGAGTTTCTTAACGCGGGCATAATCCCGTTCTCCGGTGAGCACACTGAAATGAGCGCCAAGCGTAAGCGCATGCAGCATGGACGCACGGCCGGCGGTGACGACCGGAATATCCAGCAGCGAACGAAGTGCGTTGGCGCCGTAATCTCCAAAATCGGCGAGGCAGACTGCGTCGAAGCCTTCAGCCTGTGCGTCCTGTCCGGCGGCCATGATGGCGAGGTCGGCAAGCGCCCAGTCATGCGCGCCGATCGGCGGGCAGGAGGGATAGATGACACGGCGATGGACGGTTTCGGTGTCGGAATCGGTGACGCCGGTGACGATGACCTCATCGGCTAGGTCGAGGTCGGCGGGCGACAGTAGAAGAATGCGGGTCATTTTGGTCCTCCTCAAAGTCCGGCTGCAATCTTGCCCATTTCGGCCAGGCGTTTGGTTGCGATCTGCGAAGGGGAGGGGTAGGAAACGCGACTATGTGCGAGCTTCAGTTTGATCGCTGCATCGGCAAGCCGATAGGTCAATGGACCCGGATTGATGATCGGTACAGGCAGGCGCTCGGCGAGATAGGCATGTGCCTCGTGCATCGTGGTCGAGCCGAGGATAATCACATCGGCGCCGTCCTCCTCGATGCAGCGCATCGCCGCTTCGTAAAGCGCCGGGAAGAATTCGTCTTCCTTGCCAGCGAGCAGGCTCTGGTTATTCGGTTGCAGTCCGGCGGAACGTAGCGAGGCGCATTTGTGCTGCAGACCGAGCTCGGCGAGCGTCTTCGTATAGAGATGCCGCCAGCGATCCCACATGGCGAGGATCGAGAACTTTTCGCCAAGCGTTAGTGCCAGCAGCATGGAATGGCGGCCTGGGCCGATAACCGGAATATCGAGCACCGAACGCAGCGCCGACATGCCGGAATCGCTCATCGTATCAATGCAAACCGCGTCGTAACCCTCAGCCTGTGCCTGCAGTCCGGCTTCCAGAATACCGACATCGGCGAGCACCGAATCCTGCTGGCTGACATAATTGACCGGCGCGATGCGCACCGGCTTGAAATCGAACTCGATGCCCTCGCCAAGCCTGACCGCGTCGAGTTGTGCCTTACGCTTCGAAAGATTGTCCTCGTCCATCGGAAAGGGGACGATCACTAGAACCTTGGCCAAACTCAGATCCTCCACATCATTTCGTTTGTCTTGCGCTGCCCAGCAGCGCCGCGGCGCCTTCTCCGGCGAAACGCCCAAGAACAACGGCCGTCAGCAGGCCGTTGCCGCCGAGATAACCGTAAGAAGCCGGGCCGGAGAGACCACGTGCCGCGCCGCCGGCGGCAAAGAGATTGGGTAGCGCCGAACCATCCGACCGCAGCACGCGCGCTGATGCATCGACCATCAGGCCGCCCTGGGTGTGAAACAGCGCTCCTCGGACCCGAACCGCCAGAAAAGGCGCTTCGAGCGGCATCAAGTCGGTAAACTCCCGGCCGAACGGATCAGCCGAAAGGCCGCCGATCGCCGCGGAGACCTGGTCAAAACTCGCCTGCAGTGCTTCGTGTGGAACATCGATCTTGTCGGCGAGCTCGCCGATGCTATCCGCCGTTACGACCGAACCGCTTTCCAGCACGCGGTGATAATCCTGAAACGTCAGCGCCGGCTCTTCGCAGCGTTTGTCGTAGATCGTCCAAGCGGTGCCGTCGGGCTGGCTCAGCAATTCGGAGGCCTGCTCGGAATAACCGCTCATCTCGTTGGAAAAACGCCTGCCGGTCGAATTCACCTGGAAACCGCCGCGGATGACCAATGCCCAAGTGACGGGCAGGTCGGGACCGTCGGCCACGCAATGACCCTGATAGCCGCCAAGATCGGCTGTGGCCGCGCCGAGTTTTTCGCCCCAGCGCAGCGCGTCGCCCGTCGAGCCGTGATGGCCGCAAAAAACCGCATCCGCCATGCTGGGAATGTGTCGCGCGACGATGGAGGCATCCGCGCCATAACCGCCCGTTGCCAACACGACCGCGCCAGCACCCATCACCTTGTCTTTACCGTTGAGGCTATAGCCGACCGCCTCCACTTGGCCGTTTTCCGCCGACAACAGCTGCTGTACCAATGCGCCCGTGACGATCTGCGCACCGGCAGCCTGCGCGGCCCTGAGAAGATTGGCCTCCATCTCGACGCCGGTTCGGCTTTTCGGGACGTGATAACGATGGCGCGCATGCCCTGGATAAAGAATGTCGTCCAGCAGTTCAAAATGCACGCCGTGCCGGTCATGCAGCCATTCGACGGCGGGACCGGAAGCTTGTGCAACGGCACGGGCAAGATGCTCGTCGGTCTTGCCCTTGGCCTTCTTCATGATGTCGGCGAGGAAAAGCTGGGGCGTATCCTTGATGCCCTTCTCGCGCTGGAAACGCGTGCCGGCGCCCGGAAGCATGCCGAGTGTCATCGCCGTGTTGCCAGCCGGCTCCGTGTCGCGCTCCAGCACAATGACGGAAAGACCAGCTTCACAGGCGGCAAGCGCGGCGCAAAGGCCGGCTGCGCCAGCGCCTATGATGACGATGTCGGCCTTGTCACCTGCGCTGTTCATGCGGTGGTCCAGATTGTGTATCCGGAAATCAGCTTTCCGGAAATGGTGAAGCGTTCGATGAAGCGGGCGGAACCGGCCCTACCTTCGGCAAACACCAGCACGTTCTCGTCGTTGACGGATTCGTCGAAGCGAACATAGACCCGACCGGCTGCGGCGTTCATCAGCCCGGCGAGATTGATCGTGGCACCTTTGGTATCCGTGGCGGTAAATTCTGGCGTGAGAAATGCGGACGCCTTCGCCGCATCGCCACTTGCGAGCGCCTTCGCAAAGTCGGCGACGAAATCCGTTGCCGGCGGGAGTGGCGGACCAGGCACTCGCGGAATACCGCCGCGGGCATAGGAGCTCGGGCTTACTTCACGGATGACGGTGATCGTGCCTTCCGGCACCGCCGCGATCACAGAGCGCACCACGCGCGCCATGCCCTTCATCAGACGCGCTTTCGTCTCCGCGTCATATCCTTCGATCAGCGTGGTCTCGATAACGGGCATGATATCCTCCGATTGTTTGGCTCAGCCGAGCTCGGCGCAGATTTCGGCAATGGTGGCGACGCGGGCGACTGGTTTCAGCGCCTCGATCGCGACGTTATGGGTGGCTTGCGAAAAGGCGGCGCAGCCGTCGGAAAGCACGGTCGTGTCGAAATCCCGGACATGCGCGTCGCGGACCGTGGAAGCGACGCCACCATTGGTGACGATGCCGCCGACAAGCAGGCGCTCGATGCCGCATTTCTTCAAAACCCATTCGAGTCGCGTCATGTAGAAGGAGGAATATGCAACTTTCTCCACCACCAGATCGGCCGGCGCCAGCGTGTCAACCAGGCTGTTGCCCCAGCTTCCGGGCGCGAAGTCACCCTTGCCGAGGAAGGGGCGCAGTTCCTTCAGATGCGGCGAGATAATCGGCTCGCCGCCTTTGGCCGGCACTAGCGTGAACTGTGCCGAGATCACCCAACCGCCTTTGGCGCGCAGGAGGTCGACCAGCGGCTTGATCCTTTCCGGAAGGGCTGCGATCTCCTGTGCGCCTTGGCCGGCGCGCCCATAAGCCCCATTCGGGGCCAGGAAATCGTTGGTGAGATCGACGATGATCAGACCAGTTTTCTCAACCGGAATGGCGGACTTGCTCATCCCTTCCGCTCCATGATCACGTTGCCGAAGTCGTCGACGCGAGCCATGAGGTCTGGATCGACCAATACGGTCGCGTCCGGCTGTTCGAGGATGGCCGGTCCTTGGATCACCGCGCCAACCGGCAGTTCGAGGCGGGCATAGATCGCCGTGTCATGCCAACCGCCATCGAACCAGACGGGGCGGTTGCCGCGCTTCGCCTGTTCCACGGTCGTACCCGGTTCCGGAGCCAGTGCCCCGAGGCTGAAATGCGGCCGGCGACCGATCGCCGAGGTTCGCAGGTTGACGATCTTGGCCTGGAGGCCCGGTAGCAGCCGGCTGAATGATGACTGATATGCCGCATCGAATGCGGCCTGGACAATCTCGCGGGTTACGCCTGTCGAGCCATTTTCGACCGTCACCGGCAGCGGCACGGAAACCGTGTGAGTCTGGCCGACATAGTGCATGTCGAGTTCGAAAATGACATCGATACGCTCTATCTGCAGGCCGGCTTCCTCAACGATCTGACGGGCGGCTTCCGCCTCCGCCACCATACGCTTGTCGAGGACTTCGGTGTCGAGTGCCGCGACCGTCAGGTTGACGGTCTGCACCTGGTCGTGGCGAATGTCGGCTATGACGCAGCCGAGCGCCGAGGTGACGCCCGGAAAACGCGGCACGAGTGCGGCCTGCAGGCCGACATCCTTTATCAATGAGCCGGCATGCAGTGCGCCGCCGCCGCCGAACGGTACGGCAACGAATTTCGCCGGATCATGGCCGCGTTCGATGGAAACGAGGCGGATGGCGCCGGCCATCCGCCCGTCGGCGATCTTTACGATCGCTTCGGCGGATTCCATCACACCGAGGCCGGTAGGCTTGGCCACATGTTCCTCGATGGCCTTCTTGGCGGCTTCGACGTCGAGACGCGCGAGCTTGCCGCCGATTGGGCGGTCGGCATTGATGCGGCCGAGCACGATATTGGCGTCGGTCAGCGTCGGGCGCGTATTGCCCTGCCCATAAGCGACCGGGCCGGGGCGCGAGCCGGCGCTTTCCGGCCCGACCTGCAACAGTCCGCCAGCATCCACATGGGCGATCGAACCGCCGCCGGCGCCGATCGTGGTGATTTCGATCATCGGCGTGCGGATGACGAGGCCGAAGTCGATCGTTGTCTGGGCAGCAAGGGAGGTCTCGCCCTCGACGACCAGCGAAACGTCGAAGGACGTGCCGCCGAGATCGCCGGTGATGATGTTCGGGAAACCAGCCGCCTTGGAGATTGCCGCCGCAGCGATGACGCCGGCCGCGGGACCGGACAGGGCTGTGCGCACCGGCAGGCGACGTGCTGTCTCCGTCGACATGACGCCACCGTTCGACTGGACGATGTGGAATCGTCCGCTAAAGGCTTCGCTTTTCAGCGCATCCGTCAGCTTGCGAAGATACCCGCCGACGACTGGCTGCAGATAGGCATTAAGCGCCGTAGTGGAGGTGCGTTCGAATTCGCGGATCTCGGGCAGGATCTGTGAAGAGCACGCGACGTTCTCGTTCGGCCAGACCGATTGGGCGGCGTCCAGCGCTACGAGTTCGTTGGCCGGGTTGGCATAGGCGTTGATGAAAACAATGGCGAGCGCCTCGGCACCCGCAGCGAGCGCACGGCGGGCGGCGGCCTTGACTTCTTCCGGATCGAGCGTTTTGCGAACGGTACCATCCGCCAGAATACGTTCGTTCACTTCGAAACGCAGGTCCCGTTCGATCACGGGTACGAAGTCGCCCCATAGACCCCAGGTATTCAGCCGGTCGCGGCGTCGCATTTCCAAAACGTCGCGGAAACCGGTCGTAGTGATGAGCGCAGTGCAGGCGCCCTTGCGCTCCAGAAGTGCATTGGTACCAACCGTCGTGCCGTGCACGATAGAGCCGAGTTCAGCGATCGAGCCGAAGGTCTTCAGGCCTTCGAGGAAGCCGATCGCCTCATCGCCGCGGTTGGAGGAAACCTTGGCGGTCCGGAAACGGCCGGTCGCAGCGTCGTGGAAAAAGAGGTCGGTGAACGTACCGCCGACATCGACGCCGACGACGGAGGCGCCGCCCGTCTTTACGTTGGTGTTCATGCGGCAGCTCCTTCACGCAGTTTCATCGTCGCAGTCATATCGATATTGCCTGCGGCATCGGTTTCGACGCCGTAGATCTCGCGGGCTGCTTCACGGCTGACGAAGCCGAGGCGGACGTCGCGGGCCACCTTTTCGGCAGGCCGCGTCTTCGGATTGCCGAAACCGCCGCCGCCGGGGGCTTCGATGCGCACGCGCTGGCCGGGCTTGATGCGGACATCCGCGACCTTGGAGGCAAGCGGTGGCGAGTGTTCGCCGTCATCAGCCTGCCAGGTGAAGCGGTTGAGCGCCGCTTCCCCGCCGCCGGCGACGCCGAAGGGCGCGTAGACGCCGCGTTCGCCGAGCAGGAAGACATCCGCGTCGGTCATGGCCTCGACCTCGTAGATCGCGCCGACACCGCCGCGGTGATAACCGGCACCGGCCGAATCCGGCCGCAGCGCCCATTGGGTGAAGAGCACCGGATAGGAGGCTTCCATGATTTCTGCCGGCGGAATGGTCGCCATGGAGATCGGGTTGTTGGCGTGGTTCAAGCCGTCGCTTTCGGGATTGCCGCCAAGGCCGCCACCGAAGAAGGAGAACATCACGTAACGCGAACCGTCATCGCGGTAACCGGCGATGGAAAGCGCATTGATCGTGCCGAACGGGCCAGCTGTGGCGCGGGCGGGATCGGCCTGCGCAAGCGCGCCGAACACGACGCCGATGACGCGCAGGATGATTTCCGTATACCCGCCGACCGGCTTCGGCGGCTTGACGCCAAGCAGCGTGGTTTCCGGAATGACGAACTCGATCGGCCGCAGGCAGCCGGCATTGGCCGGCACGCTGGTGAAGACATGCTTCAGCGCCACGTAGCAGCAGGCGGCCGCCGTCGAATAGGCGATGTTGAGCGGTCCGGCGCAGGGGCCGGAGGAGCGGGAGAAGTCCAGCACCATCTCATCGCCCCTGATCGTCAGGTCGAGCGCGATGGTGAGTTTGTCCGGCGTGATCCCGTCATTGTCGAGATAGTCTTCGAAGACATATGTGCCATCCGGCAGGGCGCGGATTTCCTCGCGCATCATTGCTTCGGCGCGGTTCGAAAAGGCCTCGAACGCTGCCTCCACCGTGTCGTTGCCATAGCTGTCCAGTAGCTCGCCGAGCCTTCGTTCGCCAAGGTCGAGCGCGTTCAGCTGACCGTTCAGGTCGCCGTAGTTGGATAGCGGCACTCGCGAATTGGCAGAAAGGATCTCGACAATGTCGTTGTTGATGACGCCCTTGGTGAAGAGCTTGACGACCGGGATGCGCACGCCTTCCTGGAAACTTTCCGTTGCCTTGGCGTTGAAGCCTCCTGGCACATTGCCGCCGATATCCAGCCAGTGGCCGACCGAGGCGATCCAGCAATAGAGCTTGTCGTCGCGGAAAACCGGCCTCACGAGCCGGAAGTCGTTCAGATGTGTACCGCCGGCATAGGGATCGTTGAAGAGGAAAGTATCGCCCGGCGAAAGATTGCCATCTCGGGCCACCTTCTCGATGACCGCTTTCACCGCAAAGGCCATGGCGCCCACGAAAATCGGCAGACCTCGCGTGCCCTGAACGAGCGTCGCGCCGGTTTCCGCGTGGTAGAGACCGTGGCAGGCGTCGCGCGCTTCGGCGATGATAGGGTTGAACGCGGAGCGATATAGCGTCGCGTCCATCTCGTCGGCGATCTGTTCCAGCCGTCCATTGAGGATGGCGAGTGTTACGGGATCGAGCGTTTTCGTGGTCATGCTGCATTGCCCTTCTTGGAGGCGCCCTTCGGTGGAACGAAGGTTTCGTACTCGCGCCCGGCTTGAAGCATTTCCGGCGTTCCGATCAGTTCATTCAGGTCGTTGAACTGGAACATCCGGTCGCGGAAGGGCTCATTGCTGCCATTGGCCTGGAGCGAATGATAGTAATCCTGTGCGGTGCGGGCGATGGCCCGTACGATGCCGCCTGGGAAGATGACAATCTTGAAGCCGAGTGCGCCGAGTTCGCCTGCTGTCATCATCGGCGTATTGCCGCCTTCCACCATGTTGGCGAGCAGCGGCAAACGGTGGCCGAGTGCCTTGCAGACGGCTTCCAACTGCTGCTGCGAGCGGGGGGCTTCGACGAACAGCACGTCTGCGCCGGCATCGGCATAATGCGAAGCGCGTTCGATCGCCGCTTCGAAGCCTTCGACGGCGACGGCATCCGTGCGGGCGATAATCAGGGTTTCTTCCGTTGTCCGGGCATCAACGGCCGCCTTGATCTTGCCGGCCATTTCGGATGCCGAGATCAGCGATTTGTCCTGAAGATGGCCGCAACGCTTCGGCAGCGTCTGGTCTTCAAGCTGGATGGCACTGGCGCCAGCCCGTTCGAAGGTCTTGACGGTCCGCAGGACATTCAGCGCATTGCCGTAACCATTGTCGGCATCGACGATGACCGGCGTCTCGACACGGTGGCGCACGAGTTCGATCACATCGGCGACTTCCGTCATCGAGACGAGGCCGATGTCCGGACGACCCAGCCTGGTGTAGGCGATCGCCGCGCCGGAGAGATAAAGCGCTTCAAAGCCGGCATCGGTTGCGATGGAACTCGTCAGGGCGTCGTAGATCCCAGGGGCCACGATCGGGCCGGGCCGGGACAGGAGAGTTTTCAAGGTCATTTCAGGCTTCCTTGATCGCAGGCTGGGCAAGCAGGTTGTTGAGGCCTTTCAGGTCCGGCGCCGTTTCGATCGTTTCAATGGCATTCAGAATGCGATCGGCATGGGCCTTGCCCCAGACCGGGACGGCAAGCTCGAAGAACTTCGCGCGGACCTCATCCGGGGTGTAGGGATCGACCGCATCGCCGCGATTGGTCATGGTCTCCGCAGCCAGCACGCGGCCGTCGGCGAGGCGGATGGTCAGGTGCGCCGGGCGTTTGTCCGGCAGCATGGCGGTGTATTCCAGTTTTTCGCGGACCGAGACCTTGCGGGCCAGCGCGCGGATCGTCTCGTTGTCGACAGAGGCTTGGCGGAAAGCCGGCACGGAGGCTTCGCCGTTGATGATCGTCGTGGCGACCGCGAACGGCAGCGAGAACTTTGCCGCCAGCATGTTGGAGGGTTCGAGACTGTCTAGCTGTGCCGCGTAGGCATAGGTCTCGACCTCGATCGAAGCGATGTCTTCAGGCCCGATCCTGCCGTGGGCCGTGATCAGCGACCGGACGACATCGAGCGAACCATGGGTAAAGCGGCAGGCGGCGTGGCGCTTGAAATAGTTGCGCTGGATCTCGTAACGACTACCGAGTTCATCCGCCATCATTTCCGGCTTGAAACCCTCGGCGAGGATGCCGCTATAAACGGTGCAGACAGAGTCGATCTCACCCTTGAAGCCGGAAGCGACCATATCCCAGGCCATCATGCCGTTGCGGTTGGAAAAACCGCAGAAGCTGTTGCGCACGGTGGCGCCTTCCAACATTGCGCGCAGGCTGGCGCCGACGCTGAGTGTCGCGGAAACATTGACCGTCTCGATCAGAGCTTCCTCGTCGGCTCCATCAAGCAGGGCGGTCGCAAAAGCCGCGCCGATCGTTCCCCATGTTCCATGTGGATGAACGGTGGGGCGCAGGCGGCAGGCAGCCCCCGCCCGCGCGCCCACTTCGTAACCGAGGATGAAGGCGGTCATGAAATCCCTGCCGCTCTTGCCACCGGCAAGCGCGGTCGACAATGCCGCCGGCAGAACATGTATGCCGGGATGGCCGCGTGCGAACGAGTTGCCTTCATCCAGCTCCAGTGCGGTGCCGGCTGTACCGTTGATGAAAGCCGCATCGTCGCCGCGCAGCGAAATGCCGGCACCGACAGCCGCTACGTCGCCGCGACCGCGTTTGGCGAGGCGTCCTGCGAGTTTCAGCAGTTCCGGCTCCTGCATGCCGGATGCCATGGCGCCGATGCAATCGAGCAGAACAAGTTTTGTCTGGGCGACCAGTTCCGGCTGGAGCTTGTCGAAGCCCAGCGTCACGCCGAAACGGCCCCATCGAGTCAGCCAGTCAGGCCGGGGTTCGGCCAGAAGCACGGATGCGGGAACGATGCCCGGAGTAATGATGTTTCGGGTAACGATGGTCATGATCGTGTCCTCCTCATTCTAACCCGGGCTAAAGCCCGAGATAGGCCCGCTTCAGTTCCGGATTGGCGGAAATTTCCGCCGCCGTGCCGGACATTGTGATCGTGCCGTTCTCGACGATGTAGGCGCGTGAGGCGATCTCCAGCGACTGAACGACGTTCTGCTCCACCAGCATGACCGGCAGGCCGTCCTGGTTCAGCCGGCGCACGAGGTTGAACATCTCCTCGACCAGCAGCGGCGAAAGGCCGAGCGAGGGTTCGTCGAGGATCAGAAGTTTCGGTTCGGCCATCATGCCGCGACCGATTGCCAGCATCTGCTGCTCGCCTCCGGAAAGCGTGCCGGCTGCCTGGCCCGTGCGCTCCTTGAGGCGCGGGAAGGTGGCGAAGACGTTTTCCAGATTGCGGGTGCGGTTCTTCTTGCCGCGGCGATAGCTGCCGAGCTCGATATTTTCGAGCACGGTCATGTTTGGGAAGATCTTGCGGCCTTCCGGCACATGGATCAGGCCCGCATCAACTGCAGCCGTCGACGAGCCACTGAGGGGGACACCGTCGAAGACAATGCGTCCTGCCGTTACCGGCAGGACGCCAGACAGCGCCTTGTTCAGCGTCGTCTTGCCGACGCCGTTGGCACCTAGGACCGCAACGATCTCACCTTTGCTGACGGAAATGTCGATGCCGCGCAGCACCTCGACGGCGCCATAGCCGGCGCGAAGGCCTTTGACTTCAAGCATTCGGGCCTCCCGTATTCTCTGCGCTCTGGCGTGCAATCCGCTCTGCGGAACCCTTGCCAAGGTAGGCCTCGATCACGGCTTGGTCGTTGCAGACCACCGTCGGCGTGCCCTCCGCGATCATCTTGCCCTGGGCCAGCACGTAGACGTGTTCGCACAGGTTCATCACCGCCTGCATCACGTGTTCGATCATCAGGATGGTGACACCGCTATTACGGATCGTGCGGATGACCGGGATGATGTCGCGGATTTCCGAAGGGTTGAGACCCGCGAGCACTTCATCAAGCAGCAGGATCTTCGGTTCGGTGGCGAGCGCACGCGCCAACTCCAGCCGCTTACGACCGGCGACCGTCAGGCTCGCGGCGGATTTTTCCAGGTCCTTTTCAAGGCCGACCTGGCGGGCGACGTCACGGGCTTTTTCGACGGCATCGGAAGGCTTTGCATGCCGAAGATAAGCGCCAACAGTGATGTTTTCATGCACGTTGAGACCCGCAAAGGGCTGCACGATCTGGAATGTGCGGGCAATACCGGAGATGGCGCGCCTGTGGGGCTGCTCGGTGGTGATGTCCTTGCCGTAAAGCGAGATCGCGCCTTCCGTCGGCTTCAGGAAGCCGGCGATGATGGCAAACAGGGTGGTCTTGCCGGCGCCGTTCGGGCCGATCAGACCGGTGATCGAGCCTTCTCTGACGTCCAGCGAGGCATTGTTGACGGCGATGAGGCCGCCGAAACGCATGGTGGCGTTCTCAACCTTAAGCATCACGCACCTCCCTTCGAGGAAAAGCGGTCGGCCAGTTTCTTGAGAAGGCCGAGGATACCGCTGGAGGCAAAGGCAATCACGACGATCAGCACGATGGCGAAGACGATCAGGTCTATGCCGGGTACGCGGCCCGCAAAGCTCTTGGTGATTTCGCCAAGGCCGTGCAGCGTGAAGGCGCCAATCAGAGGCCCAAGCACCATCCCGCGGCCGCCGACCATCGGTGCAAGCAACGCCTCGATCGAAATCCAGATACCGAAGGCGATACCGGCGTCGATATAAAGAAAATATTGGACGTAGAGCACGCCGGCCGCCGCCGTCATGGCGCCGGAAAGGCTGATGGCCTTCAGTTTGACGGTCAGCACATCGACGCCGAGCGCCTTGGCCGCGTCCTCGTTCTCGCGTACGGCGACGAGATGTGCGCCGAAGCGGGAATTGACGATCTTCTGGGTGATGACGAGACTGGCGAATACGAAGACGAGCGCCAGCAGCATGAAGGTCGGGCGGCTGGAGAACTGCATGTTGGCGAAGCCCAGATCGAGCTTCAGCAGCAGGCCGGCCGCTCCACCCGTCAGTTCCGAGGCATTGGCGAGCACGCGCAGCAGTTCTGCGAATGCGAGCGTCACCAGTGCGAAATATGATCCGCGAAGGCCTGCACGGAAACTAAGGAAACCGACGATCAGGCCAGCCAGCGCGCCGGCGGCAATCGCTGCGACCAGCGAGAGCCAGGCATTCACGCCGAGATGAGTCTGGAGCATCGAGGCGGTATAAGCGCCGATGCCGAAGAACATCGAATGACCGAAGGAGGTCTGTCCGCCGATGCCGCCGAGCAGGTTCCAGCCCTGCGCGGCAAGCGCGATAATCAGTACCAGAACGGTGAAGTTGAAGAACGAATTCGACGAGATCACCAGCGGGGTTGCCGCGATAAGCAGGGTGACCAGGATGATGGGAAGATAACCGCGTCCGATCATGCTTTGGCTCCGAACAGGCCGGTCGGACGCAGGAGCAGGACCAGAATGAAGATGATGAAGATGCCGATCTGACCGAGGCTTTCCCCGAGCAGCAAGCCGCTCAGACTCTCCACCATGCCGATGATCAGGCCGCCGGCCATGGCGCCTGGAATGGAGCCCATGCCGCCGAGTACCACGACGGTGAAGGCGATGTTGACGAAAGCGCCGCCGATGCGCGGATTAACGTAGAAGGTCGGCATCAGCAGGCTTGCCGCAACGGCGAGCGCCGCGCAGCCCAATCCGAAGGTGATGGCGTAGATATGCCCTACATTGATGCCGACGAGATTGGCGCCGAGCTTTTCACGCGCCACGGCGCGGATTGCCTTGCCGGTGTCCGTGCGGCTCATCAGCAGCCAGAACAGGATTGCCACCACCAGCGAACCGGCTGCACCGACGAGGCGGGCACTCGACAGTAGAAACGGGCCGGCCTCGACGATCGCAAACGAAAAATCCGAGGGGATCGAGCGGGTATCCGAGCCAAATCCGGCCAACAACGCGTTTTCGATCAGGATGGAAATGCCAAGCGTGATGAGCAGGATACTGCCATCGTCACCATGTGCTGCCGGGCCGATAACGAAGCGCTGCACCACATAACCAAGAACGAAGAATGCAGGCGTGACGATCGGGATCGTCCAGTATGTATCGATTCCGAAAGCGG
Organism: Neorhizobium phenanthreniclasticum; assembly: GCF_040066075.1. Classification (NCBI taxonomy): domain Bacteria; kingdom Pseudomonadati; phylum Pseudomonadota; class Alphaproteobacteria; order Hyphomicrobiales; family Rhizobiaceae; genus Neorhizobium; species Neorhizobium phenanthreniclasticum. The sequence continues at coordinate 26,747 of NZ_JBEAAL010000031.1, read as the reverse complement.
CATTCAGGCCCCAGACGGCGAACATGGCAGCCGCGAGCGTTGCTCCATGCGCAAAATTGATGATGTGAAGCACACCGTAGACCAGTGTCAGACCAAGGGCGACCAGCGCATAGATCGCGCCGGTCAAAAGCCCGTTGATCATCGCTTCGATGATGATGGTAGGAGAAAACATGCTCTATCCCGCGTCATTCGGCCGGCAATCGCCCGCGCCCGCGTAACGGCAGGCCCGGGCATCGACTGGATGGCGATCAGCCGTTGGCCGGGAACTTCGGCTTGGCGTTCGCGAAGGTTTCCGGGAAGACGACCTTGATGTCACCGCCCTGAACCTGGGTCGAAACCGGAGCTGCGCCCATGTTCTGGCCGTTTTCGAACTTGGTTGCGCCGTAAGGCATCAGGTGGCCGGCAAAGGTCGAGGTGCCGAGTGCCTCGATGATCTTCTTGCGGTCGCCCGAAGCGGCACGCTCGATCGCATCGGCAAGGAGGCCGACGCATGAATAGTTGAGCGGGACGTTGTAGTTGTAGATCTTGCCGGCGGCTTCCACACGCTTCTGCAGTGCGACGGCCTTTTCGTTGCGCGGGTCGTGCCAGTGGTTGCAGTCCATGACGTTTTCGGCTGCTTCCGGGAACTCCTTGACGAAGCGGCGGTTGGAGGCCGCGCCGTTCAGCACGCTGTAGACTCCCTTCGGGCGAACGCGCTGCTGTTGCATGGTGCGGGCCAGAAGCACGGTCTCACCATAATAGGTGCTCGGGATGACGAGATCGGGGTTGAGCGAACGCAGGCGCAGGACGACGTTGGAAAGATCGCGCGAAGGGGTCGGAACAGCGATCAGTTCGAGGATTTCGAAACCGTATTTCGGCAGTTCGGCAGCCATCAGCTTGGCGAGACCCGAGCCGAACAGGCCGTCTTCGTGCACGAGGGCGACGGTCTTGGCTGCCTTGCCGGAAGCCTCGTTGATCTTGACGAGGTTCTGGATCGCGGCGCCCGTGCAAAGCGAGAAGCCCGGTGCGAAGCGGAACGTGTTCTTCAGGCCGCGCTGGATGATCTGATCGGTCACGCCGACATCGACGATATAGGGTAGGTCGTAGCGAGCAGCAGCCTGCGAACCGGCAAGGCAGATCGGACTGGCGAAACCGCCGATTATCGCCGAAACGCCGGCTTCCTGCATGCGCTCGACTTCCTGCGTGCCGGCTTCCGGCGTGGAGCGCGCATCACCGAAGACCATTTCGATCTTGGCGCCGCCGAGCGACTTGATACCGCCGGCCTTGTTGATGTCCTCGATGGCGAGTTCGGCGCCCATGCGGCCGTATTCACCATCCTGAGCCAATGCACCGGTGACCGGCTGCAGAATGCCGACCTTTATCGGTGAGGGTTCGGCACCACGGACGATTGCCGGGGCGGCCATGGTTGCGAGGGCGGCTGCGCCACCCTTCAGGGCTGTTCTGCGGTTCAATGTCGTATCGATAAATTTCATGGTTTTGTTCTCCTCTGAGGGGGCGGCCGCTTGGTGCGGGTATTCTTCTTGTTTTCGTTGTTCTGTTCCGATGCGCGCACGGCATCGGCAGGTGTCCAGCGCCGGGCGCCATCGGCTCCGGTGCGTTCGAGATCCATATGGAAAGAGTAGCGATCCGGCCGGTAGAGCGCCTGAAGGTGCTCGATGCCGCGGCCGGAAGGCTCGAAGACGACACGCGTCATCGACAGAAGTGCCGCGCCGATATCGAGGTCAAGCGCGCCGGCCGCTTCCGGCCCGGCCAGCGTCGCGCCGATCACCTGTGTCGCCCGCTCGGCGACGAGGCCGGAGCGTTCCAGCAGTTCCAGCAGTGGCGTCGAGGCGAGATCGGCTTCCGAATAGGACATGCCGATCCGCTCCGGCACGTGGGTGACGAGATAGGAAAACGGCTGGCCATCGATGAGGCGGACACGAACGGACCGCTGCAGCCGTTCGCCGGGATCGAGCCGTAGCTCTTCCGCCATAGCCGGCGTCGCGTTGACATAGGCAAACGAAATCAGCCGTACGCCCGTCTTGCGGCCCATTTCGACGAGGTGGGTTAGCACGTTCGAGAAGTCTGCGACGACCGGCATGCTGGTCTTGCCCCCGCTGACGAAGGTGCCGGACCCTGGCCGCCGTTCGATCATGCCGTCGCTGGCGAGCTTGTCGAGCGCGCGCCGCACGGTGACGCGTGAAACACCATGTTCCTGCGCCAGCGCCGGCTCGCTCGGCAGGCGCTCGTCGATCGCCACTTCTCCGCGCAGGATTTGTTCCCGCAGCAAGAGGTAGAGTCGTCTCGCCTTCAGAGGTTCCATGGTCGAAGACATTGTAGCGTTCCCGATTGTCTTTTTTATAAGACATTTAGTTGTCTTATTGAGAATACAGATTTGATGCCGTGTCAACCGTCTTCATTAAAGAATGCGGCTGAGATCCGGATATATTAGCAGGGGCCGGCCGATCGCGACGAAATCGGCCTTGCCGGTCGACAGGATGGCCTCGACGTCGGCTAGGTTGTTGATGCCTCCCACAGCGATCACCGGAATGGAAAGAGCGCTGCGGATGATCTCGGCGCAGGCGAGGGATTCGACCAGTGGCATTGTCTGCGCAGCCGGTGGCACAAGGCCGCCGGCGGAAACATGCACGGCATCGAGCCCGTGGCCGGCAAGGTAAGACAGCGCCCGTGCCGCCATCTCGGGCGTCAGGCCACTGTCTGCATTGTCGCTGGCGCTGATGCGCATGGTGACGACCGGTTGCGGCCCGAGTTCGTCCCGGACGGCACGGATGATGCGGGCAGGCAGTACAGCGCGGCGGTCTTCATCTCCGCCGTATTCGTCGTCACGGCGATTGCTGAGCGGCGACAGGAACTGGTGTAGAAGATAGCCGTGTGCGGCATGCAACTCGACACCTGCAAAGCCGCTGTCGATGGCTCGACGTGCGGCGATGCGAAAGTCGGCGATCAGTTTTTCGATGTCGGCTTCCGTCATCGCCTGCGGCATGCCGTAGCGCTCGTCATAGGCGACCGCGCTCGGTGCCAGCAGCGGCCCGCCGCCATAGGGCCGGGACTTGCGACCGCCATGGCTGAGTTGCACCAGCGCCGGGGCGCCCTCCGCCTTTACCGCCGCTGCGATCCTTGAAAGAGCAAGCGCGTGGGCTTGGGAGAAAATGCCGATATCGTCGCCCATCAGCCGGCCCTCCGGCGAAATCGCCGTCGATTCCAGGATGACCAGGCCGACACCGCCGCGGGCGCGGCGCGCATAATGGTTGACGTGATAATCGGTCGCGAAGCCTTCCGCCGTGCCTTCGTACCGCTGCATCGGCGGCATGACGATGCGATTTGCCAATGTCAGGGAACCGATGCGACCGGGCGAGAAGGCGAGCGTCACGATCAGGCCTCCGGTTTCGCGGTGGTCGGCCGGTTCGGCTGCATCCAGGGTCGCCTCTCGCGGTCCGCGGCGGCAAAGGCGGCGATTGCTTCGGAATGGCTGCGGGTCAGGTCGATATCGTCCCAGCCGTTCAGGAGCTTGGTGCGCCAGACCGGATCGACGGTAAAAGGCACGACGAGATTGGCACAACGGATCGTCAGCGCTTCGAGATCGACGGTCGCCGTGTCGGCACCATCCTGCAGGCCGGCCAGCAGCGCCTCGCAATCCTCTTCGCTGACCACCGCTGGCAGAAGACCGTTATTGACCGCGTTGGAGGCGAAGATGTCACCGTAGGACGGGGCGATGACGCAGCTGACCCCATAATCCACCAGCGCATAAACGGCAGCTTCGCGGGAGGAACCGCTGCCGAAATTGCGGCGGCTGACTAGGATCTGCGCTCCTTGACGAATGGTATCGTTGAGCGGGCAATCGGTCTTCGGCTCGCCGTTCTCGTCGAAACGCAGGTCATAGAGCAGGAAGCCGCCATAGCCATCGGCGCGCGAGCGTTTCATGAAACGGGCCGGGATCAACTGGTCGGTATCGACATTCGATTGGGGCAGGGGGCAGGCGATGGCATCCAGAGTCTTGAACGGCTTCATGGCGCTCCCTCCCCCTCAGTTTCCGGCCGAAACCGGTTCGCGCATCAACTGGCGCATGTCTGTCAGGTGACCGGTGACTGCGGCAGCCGCGACCATGGCCGGTGACATGAGGTGCGTGCGCGAGCCCGGCCCCTGCCGGCCGCGGAAATTGCGGTTGGTGGTGGAGGCGCAGCGTTCGCCGGGCGGCACGAGATCGCCATTCATGCCCACGCACATGGAACAGCCCGCATCAACCCATTCCAGGCCGGCGTCGCGGATAATGCGGTCCAATCCTTCTTCTTCGGCTTGCTTCTTCACCAGCATCGAACCCGGCGAAACAAGGCCCGGTACCTTGGCTTTGCGGCCGGCGAGAATTGCGGCGGCTGCGCGGATATCCTCGATGCGGCTGTTGGTGCAGGAGCCGATGAAAACCCGGTCGATACGAATATCAGTGAGGCTCTGGCCGGGCCTGATGTCCATGTAATCCAGCGCATCGCGAACCTGCGCGGCGCGGGCAGGATCGGCAATCTGTTCCGGGTCCGGCACGGTTGCGGTAATAGGCGATGCATCTTCCGGCGTGATGCCCCAGGTGACGACGGGGGCGATCTCGGTGGCATCAAACAGGACTTCGCGGTCGAAAACGGCATCCGGATCGCTGGCCAACGCCAGCCAATCCTTCCCAGCGGCCTCGAAAGCCTCGCCCTGTGGTGCAAATGGCCGGCCGCGAAGATAGTCGACGGTCGTCTGGTCGGGGGCGACCATACCGCAACGGCCACCGGCCTCGATGGAAAGATTGCAGAGCGTCAATCGGCCTTCCATGGAAAGACCACGGATCGCCGAGCCAGCATATTCGATCGCATGACCGGCCGCGCCGTCCGCGCCGATCTTGGCGATGATCGACAGTGCGATATCCTTGGCCGTGACACCCGGCGCCAACGTGCCATCGACGGTCACGCGCATCCGCTTCGGCTTCTTCTGCCAGAGTGTTTGTGTCATCAGCACATGCGCGACTTCCGAAGCGCCGATGCCGAAGGCGATGGCCCCGAAAGCGCCGTGGGTAGCGGTGTGGCTATCGCCGCAGACCATGGTGAGGCCTGGCAAGGTAAGCCCCTGTTCCGGGCCGACAACATGCACGATGCCCTGTCCGGGGTCGTCGAGATCGAAGAGGCGCAACCCATGGCGTTCGCTATTGCCGCGCAGCTGCTCGATCATGCCCCGGATAGCCGGATCGATCTTGCTTAGATCCCGAGTGCGGGTTGGGACATAATGGTCCTCGATGCCGAAGGTCAGGTCCGGACGAGTGACCTCCGCATCACGGTCCTTCAGCTTGTTGAATGCGTGGAACGAGCCTTCATGCAGGAAGTGCCGGTCGATCCACAGAAGACATTGGCCGTCCTCGCGCCTGACGACCACATGCGCGTCGAAAACCTTGTCGAAAAGCGTTTTGCCGCCTCCAGCATCGATGCCTGGCACGATGCCCTCCTTCCGTTCCCTTTTTCCAAATCTAGGCACGGGCGATCGCGAAAATCAAATGTTGTTTTAAAAATAATACAGATTATTGTCCTCCAAAAATGACAGATAGCTGTCTGCAATGCGGGAACGGAGAGACGAGAATGGCCAAGGTGACGCGGATAGAGAGCCGGGAGTTCGATTATTCCGTGCCGGTAGTGATCATCGGCGGAGGTGCGGCTGGCATGGTGGCCGCGCTTGCCGCGCATGAAGCAGGTGCCGAGGTTCTGGTCCTCGAACGCGATCCTCTGCCGCGCGGTTCTACCGCCCTTTCCGCTGGCCTGGTGCCGGCCGCTGCGACCCGATGGCAGGCCGAAGCTGGCATCTCCGACGATGCAAACAGTTTTGCGCGCGACGTGATGAAGAAGGCGCATGACGAACCGGATGCCGAGATTGTCGATCTTGTCACCCGCACGACAGGGCCGGCGCTGGAATGGCTAGCGGATACATACGGGCTGAAATTCTCGGTCGTTGCGGATTTCTCCTATCCTGGTCATTCGGCGCGGCGCATGCATGGTTTGCCAACGCGTTCCGGCGAGGAACTGATCGATGCGCTACGCGAAGCCGTCGAGAATGCAGGGATTCCGGTTCTCTGTAACGCTCATGTCACGGAGCTTTTCGCCGATAAGGAGAGCAGGGTGTTTGGCCTGCGTTTCGAGCGTCCGGACGGCAGTTCCGAAGAGGTCGGCTGCGACACCCTCGTGCTTGCGTGCAACGGTTATGGCGGCAACAAGGAGCTGGCGGCAAAGCACATCACCTCGCTGGCCGACGCTCTTTATTTCGGCCATCCTGGAAATCAGGGCGATGCGCTGATCTGGGGTGAGGCGCTGGGTGCAAAGAGCCGGCATCTGAACGGTCATCAGGGTCACGGCTCGGTTGCGCATCCGGCCGGTATCCTGATTTCCTGGGCGACGATCACCGAAGGCGGTTTTCAGGTGAATGTCGAGGGCGAGCGCTTCAGCAACGAGGCGAAGGGCTATTCGGAACAGGCAGCCGAGGTGCTGCGCCAGCCCGAACAGATCGCCTGGTCGGTGTTCGACAGTCGTATCGCAGGCATCACCCGACAGTTCGAGGATTTTCGCCGCGCGGAAGGCATGGACGCTGTCCTGACGGCGGATACCATTCCGGCGCTTGCTACTCTGATGAACGTGCCGGCCGACGTGCTTGTGGCGAACTTCGAAAACGTTCGGTCCTACGCGAAAGGCGGCGCCTCGGACCCCTTCGGCCGTTCCTTCAGAGATGTGCCGGAGCTCCAGGCTCCCTATTGCGCCGTGAAGGTTACCGGGGCCCTATTCCATACGCAAGGTGGCCTCGTCGTCGATACGTCCGCGCGCGTGATCGGTGAAAGTGGCAGGCCGATGCCCAATCTTTATGCCGCAGGCGGCGCTGCTTGCGGCGTTTCGGGCAATGAGGCGTCCGGTTATCTGTCCGGAAACGGACTGTTGACGGCGATCGGACTTGGCCTCATCGCTGGCCGGCAAGCCGCTGCCGCCGCTACGAGCGGATTAATCGCCGAACAGCAGTTACTCTCATCCGCGACTGACCGTTCGACGTTGACCGAGGGCCATGCCAGCGAAAGGCTGTGAGGTGTGATTCCGGCAAGCGTTATGTCACCATTACCGACCGGCGATGAGATATAGCGCCGGTACACATTTTACACCCAACCAAGTTTCATAAATCGGCGTTATCCCCCAAAGCCCGTCCTATCAAGCACTTAACCCCTCTGAGTAAGGCGTCGTTGGTTCTGTTCCCCTCAAGAGCGGTAGGCTTTCTGGGAAACACACTGGTCTGGATAGGTCGGTCGATTGCCTTTACGAATTTAACGAACTTGACGAGCCGACAACGACTGGCTACATTATTTTCGAAAGGTGGATTGTCATGCCCGTCACGAAAACGACAGCAACCGAAACCCCAAATATCGCGCTATCGATGAAGCTGCCCCGCAAGGCCGATTTCGAAAAAGCGTTGCTCAATCAGTATACCAAGGCGGTGCAGCTGAGCCAAAAGGCTGGCCATCAGGTGAGTTTCCGCGTCGTCGTGGATCCGCGCGCCGGAGCGCAGACAATTTCGATTGTCGAGGAAGACCCACTGGTTGGCGACAGTGCGTTTCCGGCCGAAGAGGCTGGCGAACCGGATGACGAACTGAAGGCAGCCCTGTCCGACGCACGAGAGCGCGGCCGTCGCCGCGTTGCGGAAATCCTCAGCGAGGACGACATGCTGAGCGCCGAGGCCTTTTCCGATCTTCTTGGCGTTTCGCGGGTCACGGTCAATACAAAGCGCCAAAACGGCCAGGTGCTCGGCCTGGATGGCGCCAAGCGAGGGTTCCGTTTCCCGGCCTGGCAGCTCGATCAGGACGGCCGGCCCTATGCGGCGCTTCCAAAATTGCACGAGATCCTGGCGGGTGCCTGGGCCGTTTACCGCTTCCTTGTTTCGCCCCACGGCGCGCTTGACGGTCGTACCGGGCTCGACGCCTTGAAGCGGGGCCAGGATAGCGACGTGGTCGCCGCAGCCGAGGGCATTGCCCGCGGTGACTTTCGCTAAATGGCGGGTCTCAAGCCGCCTGCCGGTTTCGAGCGTCAGCCGCTCGATATCGAAACGATCCCTTCAGGGCGTCGCTTTGGCCGGATCTACGGAAGCGCCTTTCCGGACCCGCTGGGATTTGGAAAGACGGCGAGCCGTTTCAGCGATCCGCGCCGGCGTGACGCGACGAAGCGTTTTGGCGTTCTCTATCTTGGCGAAACACTCAAGGTCTGTTTCCTTGAGGCGGTCCTGCGTGATCGCCGCGACGGTCTTATGGGCGATCTTCCGATTGAGGAAAAAGAAATCCACGCGCGGCGCTACGCTGAGATCGAGACGGTCGTAGACCTCAGCCTTGTTGACCTACGTAACGATCACGCCATCAGGATGGGGGTGCCAACTGACGTGGCGAAATCCTCGCGTCAGAGCCTTGCGCGCTCCTGGGCGCTTGCGTTCCACGAGCACCAGTCGCTTCCCGACGGCATCATCTATCCATCTCGCCTGAACGGCCATACGAATATCGCCGTCTTCGGGCGTGCCGTCTCCAAGCTGGCGCCAGCCCGGGTCGTGCCGTTGATCGGCGCACCAGGGCTCGCCGCGGTCATCAATGACCTCCGTGTGAGTCTGGTCGATTTTCCTTAAAGTGCTCTTGGTTTGAGCGCCTGTCGTGAATCACGGCTCTGCTTTGGGGGCTGCGTTCGTCAGGCACTGATGCTCTCACTTTTGAGTTTGTCTCTCGTCGGTAAAAGACAAATTCAGCGTTTCCTGCAGCTTTCCCAGCGTTCCGTCCTTTCGAAACCGAATTCCCGACACCACGAAGCTGGCGCTGCTGCCGCCCGAATATAGCGTTACGCCCGTAACCGACAGCCGCAACAGTTTCCCGCGGCTTGGCATTCTTCTGCATGTACCGTCACCGCAAGAGCTCTAGTGCATGATGTTCGTCAGAAACCGCCGCGTGCTGTCATGCTCCGGAGCGTCGAAGAATGCATCGGGCTCTTTAACCTCTATGACCTCGCCCGCTTCCATGAAGAAGACGCGATCTGCAACCTTTCGTGCGAAACCCTTTTCATGCGTTACCACGATCATGGGTCATGCACGGGCTCGCCCTGGCCACGGGGTCCTGACGGTTGTGTTTCGCCGCCGCACTCGCTAAATTGTAGGCATGCGTTGTATGGGGCTAACCGCTACTATGGATTCGAATCCTATCGAAGGCTTTGATGCGGCTTTGACCCTGACTGATGTTCTTGACTATTTGCCGGCCAACAAACGGCGCGAGCTCGCCCGCGCGCTGGAGATCATCTTCTTTGAGATCGAACAGTTCAGGTCGGCCAAACAATCAGCTAAGAAAGCCAGTGGGAAAATCCTCAAGGTCATTCTTTTCGGATCCTATGCCCGTGGTGACTGGGTCGAGGATAGACTGAGCGGGTATCGCTCCGACTATGACATTCTAATCGTCGTCAATTCAGAGAGTTTTGCTCAGGAACAGGAATTGTGGCTTGCGCTGGAAGAAAGATTCTTGCAGGAGCAGATAGGCCACCGGATTGAGACGCCAGTCGTACCAATCGTGCATAGCCTTCAGGATGTTAACGATCAACTGTCGCGTGGGCGGCCCTTCTTTGTGGATATCGCAAGAGACGGCAAAGTCTTATATGCAGACAATCGTAATCCTCTCGCTGAGCCAAAGGTGTTGACCAAGGAAGAACGTCTTGCCGAGGCGAAACAGCACTACGCGAAATGGATGAAATTGGTCGATGCATCGACGACGGCTAGATCTGCGTTGGGGAAGGGACATGAAAACTATTCGGCGTTTCTTTTACACCAGACAGTCGAGGCGCTCTATCATTGCGCACTTGAGGTCCTGACCCTTTACAGTGCAAAATCTCATCGCCTTAAAATCCTGCGGTCAAAATCCGAGGAGCTTGATAAAAGGCTAATCGCCGCTTGGCCTCGTGACACTCGTATCGCGCGCCGCCGCTTTGAGTTGCTGTCGCGCGCTTACGTCGAGGCGCGATACTCACCGAGCTACGCAATCGAAGCTGAGGAACTGGAGTGGTTAGTCGAGCGGGCCAGAAAACTGCAGGAACTTGTTCAGATGATCTGCCGCGAAACCCTCGACTAAACCTGCATCGTCTGCATTAGGGCCTGTTGATAAATAATTATCGCGTCGATAGCGGTTTGGTTGCGCTGATTGGGTTGTTGGACGGGATGTATTCGCCTGAGGCGTGAAATGAATAAAGCGAGCGTTTATGGATAGATTGGATTCAGTTATTCATGAGATTTACAACGCCGCTCGCGAACCGGAATATTGGACATCGGTGGCCCGAGACGTTGCTGCTATCGCAGGAGGTCACGCGGTTCATCTGCTATTGAGTCAGATGAATTCCGAATCCGAGATTCTCAGCCTCTTCTCGAGGGACGAAAGCGGGTTCGCTCAAGAGTATTTAAAGGAGTACGCTGCCGAAGACTTCCGGGTACCGCGCGTCATGGCACGTCCCCTCGGGGTGTTCGCCGACGAACGAGAATACGTATCCGCCAGCGAGTCCCGGTCCAGTCCCATACATCAGGAACTTCTGCCTCGCCATGAAGTGTACAACATCAGCGGCGCCAACCTCTGTATTGACGGGCATATCGGATGGTTCGGCATTTCCACTGCCTCTCCTTCGTTGGAGTTCGATAACCGCCAGAGAAGCATGCTGGGGATGCTGTCGCGGCACCTCCTCGGTGCTTTCCAGATCACTGCCCTGCACAATGAACTGAAACTCTCTCGCGATCACTCCCGCGGATCGCTGGATCTCCTCGCCAATGGCCTCGTTTTGACGAGGTCAGGCACTGTCGTGCACGTGAACGACGCTGCGCAGCGCCTGATCGAGCAGGGGCTGTTCTCGATAAGCGGCGGGCGGTTGCGCTGCCGAGACAGCACCCTCGATCGGAGACTCGCGGCGGTGGAGGACCAAGCTAGGGACCGTAGCCAAGCGATGCTTCTGCAACTGCCCGATCTCGGGACAGCCTATATGGTCTCTGTGCACGATGTATTCCCCCGCTACCGGGATGGAGCCCTTCGCGCTTCCGGATACGAAGCGATTTCAATCGTGGAGTTAAATCATCCGTTCGATATCAAGTTCGAAGATGTCCTCGCGTTCTGTGCGCCCTACGGTATTACCTCCGCAGAGGCATCGGCGGTGCATGCCTCGCTCAATTCCGTATCCCTGTCCGAGCATGCAAGAACAAGGCATGTCGGTCTTTCGACGGTTCAGCAGCAACTGAAGTCGGCGTTAGCAAAAATGGGTCTGCAGACACAGAAGAAGCTTTTCCGCGCCTTCGAGCGTTATCGAAACATGGGCGCAAGTCGCAAAGACATCCGCCGGACACGAGAATGACGGGGATTGTCGCAAACCTTTCGGTGGAATTGCAACCTGTATGGTCGTGCTATAGATCTGGGTTGAAGACGAGCAGGTATTGCTGATCCCGATCACGGTCGATTTCAAAGGCAGCCACTACCCGAAAGACGTGGTCCTGTATGCGGTGTTTTTCTACGTCAGATACGCCGTGGCCTATCGTGATCTGGAAGGGATTATGGCTGAGCGCGGCGTTGCCGCTGACCACGCCGCTGTGAACAGAGGGGTTGTTAAACTATTCGTCCTTGATTGCCGGCCGCGCTCATCGACGAAAATCCACGACCAGCAATCCCTGGCGAATGGGCGAGACCTATTTCAAGTCAAAGGCAAGTGGACTTATTTCTACCGCGCTGTCGACAAATTCGGAAAGCTTCAAATCCCTCCGATCCGCGTCAGTAACATTGGATGGCATCGAAGTGGCGCATATGATCCGCAACCAGCAATCCAACCAGTGGACAATCGGCATTTCAGCAATCTGCCACGCTCTCTGCACAACCGTGCCCAGCGAAAGCCGTTTCTGCGCCCCTTCAAAATTTTGCGACAGACCCCCCAAATGGGTAAAGCGGATTTCATGAAAACCGAAATAACTTATTGAGGCAAGTGTCGATTTATGAGGTAAGGAATGACGGCCAGCCCGCAAGGGAAGAGTATGCGGTTTCTTCTCGGTGCGTTCTTCTTCGGTTTTGCAGCCTGGACTACATTGACGGGCGACGGCCTTGCGGTTGAGCTGGAGCGCAACGGCAAGGTCTACGACATTTTCACGCCGCTGCCTGATGGCGCCACGTTCACCGGCAAAGGCATCGACCGCAAGGCACATGTGAAGGGTGTCGATATCAGCATGCGGCTCATCCAGGACGACTTTGCCGATTGCAACCAGCTGGTCTCCGAACGCGATTCCGCCTGGTATCACCGTGGCTATATCTCCGACGCCATCAAGGGTGGGTCGAAGAAGGAATGCATGCTCAGTCTCGGCAACAATGGCGGCGGAGACTACAGCTTCATCGATTCGCGGTATATCTGGCTCGATATGTGCGACTGCTATGTCGCCTATCATCTGGCGGTTAAGCAGGGCGCCGAGGATATACCCGACTTGACGCCGCTGCGCCTGGCTTTGCGCTATTCGCCCGACAAGCCTATCCCGCTCGAACGGCTGAACGTTGACCTCGAGATCAACAAGGACTGGGTCGAAGCCTTCCAGATCTTCAAGGAACGGGGTTTCCGCGCGGAACTGGTGTTCAAGATCCTTGATGACAGCGTCGACATCCTGGTTGGTTCGCGACAGCTGAGCGACCGTTACGCTGAGATCATTGCCGATCTTTATGGAGTGAGTGTGAGCGCGCTGAAGGCGCGTGACGTGGCGACGCCCGACTGGGGGTTCGACGTGGAGACCGGGTATCCGCTCTACAAGGCAAGTCCGCAGGATTTCGCGTCGCATGTTTCCACCTGCTACCAGAATGGAAAATACTGGCGCGATTGTCAGGTGAATTTTCATCAGGAGATGGGGTGCCGGATGACCGAAGGCTGGAAATATGCCTGCACCTATGAAGGGCAGGGGCAAGACGGCCAGAGCTACGCCAAGTTTGGTGACCTGTGCTGGTGGGAACCTCGAGGTGATCTGCCGATGCTGGTCGGTGTCGGCGACAGCATGGAAAAGACCGTGCAGCTGCCGACGCAGAAACTCGCGGCCAAGCAGGACGTCGAATATTGCAACGACAAGGACTGGCGGGAGACCCTTCAACGGGACGGGACGCCCATCCCCGCACGGCTGTTGAAGTGAGGGAGGGGTCTTGAACAAACTGCAGGTTCCCGCAGGGCGCATCAGCGCATTTTCGATGCCGGCGGTTGCGGCATTGCTGGCATTGTTCCTTGCCCTTTTGCCGGCCGGGGCGAAAGCCCAGACCAACCTGTTCCAGGATGCAGGCAAGCGTGTCGCCCTGGTGATTGGTATTTCCGATTACGTCAACGTGCCGGCGCTGGCCAACCCGGTCAATGATGCCGGCATCATCGGTAAGGCCCTGTCCGGACTACGTTTTGACGTGATCGCGGTCAATGATCCTGACCGTGCGCAGTTGCAGGCCGCCATGGTCGAGTTCGTGCAGAAGCTCGACGGCGCCGATATCGCAGTGTTCTTTTATGCCGGCCATGCGATCCAGGTCGACAGCACGAACTATCTGGTGCCGACCGATGCCGCCTTGACGACGATAAAAGATATCGGGCCGCAGCTGATCAGCCTCAGTTCGATCGTCAACGACATGGACAGGTTGGCCAAGACCAAGATCGTGGTGCTGGATGCCTGCCGCAACAATCCGTTCGAGGATGCGCTCCGGGGGGACGGGGAAGACCGCATCGGTCGAGGCCTTGCAGTGGTTGAGGCCGATGCAGTGACGCATGTCGAGGAGCACGAAGGCTTCAATACCTACGGTTCGATCATCGCCTTTTCCGCTGCTGCCGGCACCACGGCCACCGATGGCGAGGGCGCCAACAGTCCCTATACCGCAGCCCTTTCCGAACAGCTCGTGCGCCCCGGAATAGAAGTCGGCCAGATGTTCAGGACGGCGGCGGCCAACGTGATGCGGGAAACAGCGGGCCTGCAACGCCCGGAATATATCGTGCGGCTGACGGACGAGGTCTATTTCTCCCGTCCGCAGCCGTCGGATTGCGATTATTTTGCCATCGCGCCCTATAACCAGGTGGGCATTCCAGGCGTCGAATTCGATTCCATCAAGCCTGCGCGCGCCATCGCCGCCTGCCAGGAGGCCCTGGAAGCCGAACCCGAGCATCCGCGCTTTTTGCACAATCTCGGTCGCGCCTATGATGCGGCAAGCGAATACGGCAGAGCCGTCGAATATTATCGCCGCTCCTCCGATCTCGGCTATGTGCCGGCCTACAGCACGCTCGGCGTCATGTATATCAACGGACAGGGCACCGGCCAGGACTTCGTCGAGGGCGTGCGCCTGCTGAAGCACGCGGCCGGGCTTGGCTACCGGCTGTCGAAGGTGGCGCTTCGCAACCAGGACTTTTCGGTGCTTTTCCATCAGAAGGAATTCGAGCGCCTGCAGAGCGCGCTCAAGACCGCCGGCTATTACAACGGCAAGATCGACGGTGACTTCGGCTCGGGCTCCAAGCGCGCCCTGGAGGAATTCCAGAAGGCCGAGGGACTGGCGCTGAACGGCGCCACGCTGGAGACGCTCGACCGTCTGTCGCTGCTGGAAACCATTCCCCATTACGATCTGAATTGACCACGGGTGTAGCCATGGAGAGAACGATGAAGGGGAAGACTGGCGCGTTGGGATCGGCGCGGATCATTACGCTTGCCGCGGTCGCTGGCGTTGCGTTTGGTCCCGGCTTTGCCGCGGCGCAGTCGCTTTCGGCCGACCAGATGATCGAGGGGCTGGCGCGCAAACCGAAAGCCAACACTCGCTCGCTGGTGATCGGCAAGCCTGCCCCGGCGACGCCTTCCATGGATGCGGAGGACAGGGACTTCCTGCGCTCGCTGCCGGCCCGCGGGCTGAAGGTCGAGGCCAAGGCGAAACTCGATGAGATCGTTGCCGAGAAGGACCTGCCGAAGATCAATCTCGAGATCCATTTTGCCTATGATTCCGCGCGCATCGACGAGGATTCGATCCCTGACCTGGTCAAGCTCGGCACGGCGCTCAATCATCCGGCGCTCGTGCAATCGCGCGTCGTCCTCAACGGGCATACCGATGCGGCGGGCGGCGATGCCTATAATCTGGACCTGTCGGAAGAGCGTGCCGCTGCCGTGCGCGACTATCTGATCGATCATTTTCCGATCGACGGGCACAGGCTGATCGCGATCGGCTACGGCGAAGAGCGGCTGAAGAACCCGCACCATCCCGATGCCGACGAGAACCGTCGCGTCGAAGTCATCAATCTCGGTGCATATTGATGACGGCGGACCGCCCCCTCTGCGCGCGCTGTCGCCGGAGCGCCATCGGAGGGCGCCCCGGATGACCCGGCCGGTGCTCGCCCACGCCATCCTGCTGCTGCTGGGAGCAGTCCTGCCGTTGTTCCTGCTGTTCGAGGCGGCGGGGCATCTCGACGCGCGCAACTTCCTTGCGCTTTCGTGCGGCGTCATTGCCTTCTGCCTGATGGCGGTGAACCTGTTTCTCGCTGCACGGCCGCGCGGGCTGGAGCGGCTGATCGGCGGGCTCGACCGGATCTATTTCGCACATAAGTGGATCGGCATCTCGGTCTTCCTGCTGATCCTGCCGCACAAATATGTCGGCATGCGCCTCGACGGACTGATCGCCGGCAATGAACTCGCCAAGCTCTCGGTCGATGTCGCCAGCTACACCTTCCCGGTGCTTGCCACGCTGCTCGTCATCAGCGCGCTGAAGCGGCTGCCCAGACTGCCCTTCGAAATTCCTTACCAGTTCTGGCGTGTCAGCCATCGCCTGCTGGGCGTGGCTTTCATGGCGATCGCTTTCCACCAGTTCTTCGTCAAGGTGCCGTTCAGCGCCAATGCGATGATCTCCAGCTATCTGACGCTGATGGCTTTTATCGGCGTCGTCAGCTTCGTCTTCACGCAGGTGCTCGCCTGGCTGCGCCGGCGGCGCTACGAGGTCGTCTCGGTCGAGAAACTGCCGCGCGCCACGGTGATCGGCCTGAGGCCGGTCGGCCGCGGCATCAGGGTGAGGCCCGGTGGATTCGCCTTCCTCTCGATCCGTCGCGGCGGGCTGCGCGAGCCGCATCCCTTCACCGTGTCAGCCATCGGCGAGGATGGCAGCCTGCAGTTTTCGATCGGCCCGGCGGGCGATTTTACCCGCAGGCTGCGCGATACCGTCGCGGTCGGTGACCGCGCCATGGTCGAGGGCGGCTATGGCTGTTTCGATCTCAACCGCTTCGGAGAGAGGCAGGTCTGGCTTGCCGGCGGGATCGGCATCACGCCGTTTCTTGCCTGGGCCGAAAGCCTTGGCGATGGCAACGGCAAGTCCATCGCGCTGATCCATTGCGTGCCGACACCGGAAGATGCCGTGGGGCAGGAGCGGCTGCAAGCGATTTCCGAACGCGCCGAGGGTTTCACCTATCATGTTCATGCCAGCAAGCGAGACGGACGCATGAATGCCGAAGCGCTATTGAAGGCGGTGCCCTTTCCGATCCGGGGATCTGACGTCTGTTTTTGCGGGCCGGCACTGCTGCGCCAGGCCATCACGCGCGACCTGCGCCGGCTGGGAGAGCAACCGCAGGGCATCCATTTCGAAAAATTCGAGTTCCGTTGAAACGAGGAAACGACTGATGAAGCGATCGAACCGTCATGCCACCATATTTGGTGCCGCCCTGGCTACGATGCTTTGCGCAGCCGTGCCAACTCTCGCGGCGGATCTGTTTGCGGCTGGCCAGTTCAACGACTACGAACCGGATCTCGCCAACGGTGAAACGCTGTTTCATGCCTCGTCCTGCGCCAGCTGCCACGGCGTGGACGGCGATCCGACCATCCTCGGCGGCGGCATGCGGATCGAGACGAAATTCGGCAATCTCTATGCGCCCAATATCACCGAGGACAGCGAGGCGGGGGTCGGCGGCTGGAGCAACAGCGATTATCTGAATGCCGTCATCCACGGTACCTCGCCGGAAGGCGACAGCTATTACGGCGTCGCCTTTCCTTATGCCTTCTATTCCAGAATGAAGCCGGAGGACGTGCTCGACATCAGGGGTTATATCGCCACGCTGCCGAAAAGCGATGCCGGTTCGCGGCCGCATGAGGTGAATTTCCTCAATGCGCGCCTGCTGAAGCTCTGGTCGACGGAAAGCGTAGCGCTGCCGCCACCACAGCAGAACGCGCAGATGGCGCGCGGCCAGTATCTTGTCGAGGGCGCTGGCCACTGCGCCCAGTGTCATACGCCGCGCAAGGCGGGTTTCGGCCTGTCGCACGAATTCGACGAGGCCCGTCCGTTTGAGGGCGAGACCGGCATATTCGGCGACTATGCCCCTGATATCTCGGCGGCGCGGCTTGCCGAATACGAGCCGCAGGAATTCATCGTCGGCGTTCTCGCCGAAGCGCACAAGCTGAGTGGTTCGCCGATGGCACGCGCCTCGATGCGGCGGATCGCCGCCGAAACGGCACAACTCTCCCTGGACGACCGGGCGGCCATCTATGCCTATCTGTCAGGCAAATTCGTCGATGTCGCGACGATTACGGACAAGGCCGCGGCAGTGCCGGTCGTCGTCGCCGATGCCCAGCCAGCGGCGGGCTCGGATGCGACAGGACAGGGAGCGGCGGGCTCTGGTGACCTCCAGCAGCGCATCGCCGCCTTCTGTTCCGCCGAAACGGCATCGGCTGCGGCCTCAGCCGTCAGGCCGGCGGCAAAGCTCTCCACCGCTGTCGATCCGGAACTGGCCTCGCGTGCCGACAGTGTCATCGACAAGCACTGCCGCAGCTGCCACGGACCCGGGACAACCTACCAGAAGAGCTTTCTGACCGGTGATCTCGCCGACATGGCGCGTGACGGCGACGTCGTGGTGCCCGGCGATCCCGATGCCTCGCGCCTTTACGAATCGATTGCTGGCAACCGCATGCCGATCGGCCAGAAGATGACTCCTGAGGAACTGACGACGCTGGCCGACTGGATCCGTCAGCTCGGCCAGGACAGGCCGGCCGAAGCGGCTGCCGCCGCGCCCACACGGAGCGAGCCTCAAGCCGCTGCTATCCTGCCGCGCTTCATCGGTGGGCCGCCCGCGGAGCTGCACCTGGCGGCTCTGCAGGACATGAACGGCCTGCGCGAGGCGGACCGCGTCTTCACCCGATATTTCTCGCTAGCGGAATTCCCGCTGCCGCCAGTCGATTGCGCCGACATCGACAATGCCAATCCCGTGCACGCGTTCCACGCCGCGCTCAACAAGTTCGTCAACTCTGTCTCGCGGGCGCAGTCGCTTTCCAAGGTGGAGCCAGTTGCCGGCACCGACGGCGCATTGGTGCGCATCGATATCAGGAACTACGGCTGGACCGGCGAGGACTGGCAGGCGCTGACCCGCGGGGTCTATACACGTGGAGCGGAGGCCGCCGGCTTCACCGCAGACGCCTGGGCGCGGCTGGCTCGCCGCTATCCCTATGCTGTCGATCCGCAGACCGATCCGTTGCTGAAGGCGATCGCCACCAGCGCCGACGACCTGGTGCCGATCATGCGGGCCGACTGGTTCGTCCGTTTCGCCTCGGAGGCGCCGTATTACGACATGCTGCTGCGGCTGCCGCCGCAGATCGCCGACCTCGAGAGCCGGCTGGGCATCAATGCCGACCACAATATCCGCAGCATGCGGGTGGAACGCGCCGGCTTCTCGGCCGGAGCCTCCGGCGTGTCCGACCACAACCGCATGCTTGAGCGACACGAATTGGGGGCTGGCGGCTACTACTGGAAATCCTACGATTTTGCCGGCAGCAGCGAGCGCCAGTCACTGCTTGCCCATCCCGACGGACCGGCCTGGATCAGCCCGACGCCTTCGAGGACCAAGGCCTTCGAGCATGACGGCGGCGAGATGATCTTCAGCCTCGCCAACGGCATGCAGGGCTATTACCTGTCGACCGCGGCCGGTGACCGGTTGCTCGTCGGGCCGACCTCGATCGTGTCCTTCCGCAAGAAGGAGATCGGCAAGGGGGTGGACATCGTCAATGCGCGTTCGTGCTTCGATTGCCACGAGAACGGCATCATCAGCAAGCGCGACGAGGTGCGCCGGTTTGTCGAGACCAGCACGCTGTTCGACCGGGACCAGCGGGACATCCTGCTGCAGCTCTATCCCGACCAGGCCACCATCGACGCGCGCTACAAGCAGGATTCAGACCGCTTCATCACGGCACTTACGGCGCTCGACGCCGTGCAGCCGAGCGCGGCGGGGCGTCCGGTCAGCCTGCAGGCGCCCACCTCTGCCGGTGGCGGCGAGATCGTCACCTTTATGGCCGACCGCTTCTTCGACAATCTCGATCTCGACATGGTGTCGCGTGAATTCGGGCTGGATCCCCAAACCTTCCGCGAGCGGGCGATCTCGCTCGGCGATCCGGTTCTCTACCAGGTTGTCGCCGACTGGCTCTCCAAGTTTGACGGCGGGCTGCTCCTGACGCGCGAGCAATACGAGGAATACTGGGCGGCGCTGCTGCCGCGCCTCACCGATGTTGCGCCGCTGCAAGCGCATGAGGTGGCGTTCGTCCATGACGACGTCGCCACCGCCGGCAGCGACGACGATCTGGTTGAGCAGGCCTTTGCCGCCATCACCAAGAAGGCGTCCGCACCCTTTACGCCTGCCGCGACCGAAGCCTACCGGCCGATGCAGGCGCCCGCTAAGGCATCCGGCGCCCTGAGGCTGGAACTGTCCGTTCCCGAGGTGAAGGTTCATGTGAACGATCTCCTGACTTTCACCGTCAGCGCCAACAGGCGCTGCGAGCTGCAGATCCTTTACGTGGAGGTCAACAAGAACATCGAGGAACTGCCGGCTGGCGTTCTCGGGCCTGTATTCCTGGAGGCCGGCGAAAGACGGCAGATCCCCTATCCGGGGTCGGGCCTGCAATTGCGCTTCGACGAACCGGGGCTTGGCGAGACCATGCTCGCGTTTTGCAAGGAGGGGGGACTTGGCGCCGACCGGCTTTCGGCACACCAGGCGCTCAAGTTTGCCCGCGAGCATTTCCAGCCGCTGAAGCGCGGCCTGATCATCGAGGCAGCGGAAAAGGCCGCGCGCCCCGCCGGCGACAGCGCGCTGAATGCGGTGACATTCGATGTGAGGTGATTGAACGAGGGCATCGCCACGAGGTGGGCAGCAGGCTCAAGTGCGCGGCGCGGGATCGGTTCTGCGCCGGCTTGACGAAGAAGGCCCGGAAAGGAAGAACAAATGAGACATCCGGGCCTGATCTGCTTGCTTGGTCTGACCGCGCTCCTTTTCGGAGCCTGTTACAGCGGTGCGCAAGCGCTCGATATGTATCGCAATTCGACGCGCTATGAGATCGATGTGAAGACGCCCGACGGCCTCAAATTCCATGAGGCAGGCGTCGACAGGGTGTTTTCCGCAGACGGGATCGATGTCAACCTGCGGCTTATTCAGGACCGATACGACACATGCGCTGACCTGATCGAGGAGCGGCAAAGCAATCGCCGGAAGGACGGATATACGGTCGCTTCGGATCGTTCATTGAGCCAGTTAGCCTGCTCGGTGACGCTCAAGAACCCATTCGACGGCCAGATGATGACGTCGCACTATCTCTGGATCGACGTGTGCAGCTGTTTCGCAGCACTCCATTTCCGCTACGCGGAGAGTTCCTCCGCCGCAATGGCCAAGCTCGCCGCTCCGATTATAGCCTCACTGAAAAAGAGACGTCATCGGTCTTCCGATGCGCCGGCGCCGGAAGCGGCGACAAACGGGCAAGGCACAGGCGGCGTGAAGTGCGTTCCCAGTCGTTTCCAACAGGGACTGTGTACCCTGATGGACAAAAGGACGAACAGGCCTTTCATTGGGCAGACCACCTCGACCGTAGACCTCACGAACAACGAGCTTAAGCAGCTTCCGAAGTTCTACGCTGCGCTCGAGCGCGCCGATGCGGTCCTCAGGAAGCGCGGCATGTCATCGACCAACAGGCGTCATCTGGTCGAAGCTCTGTCCCACGGCGATGAAGGCAATGCCGGCTATGGCGCTTTCCAGCTTTATCTCTCGAATGTCTTCAATACCGCCTACGATCCGCGCGCCTCTGTCTCCGAAAAGGCGTGGAGAAGCCCCGCCACGATTCTCAGCCAGTTCGCATTCTATTTCCCGCATTACTACGATCCGATCTCCGGTCGTGAGGTCGATCGCTCTTCCGTGGAGAGCCGGGCACGTGACCTGCCTAAGTGCTTCCTGAAGGGCGATCCCGAACGTGATTGCCGACCGCTGCGCTATCACTGGTGGGTCGGCTGCTGGATCCGCCCCGAAGATCGCGCAAAGGTCGTCCGCGATCTCTCTCTCTGGCGGATAGACGGGCTCGGAGACATTCCGATGATACCTGTGGCGGTAGCCTATGAGCCCTTCGATCTGTCTAAAGCCAGCCGCGCCGACCAACAGAAGCCAAAGAAGCCGACAGGCAAGAAGAAGGTTGCGAGCAACGACAATCCGGCCGGCCGCATGGCCTGCAGCAGCATCGACGTCTGGGAGGGCGGCGAGGAAGAAAACTGAACGTCATGCGACACCGGCCGCGGCAATCATGCGATTGTCCGGGCGAGCGGCGTGTCCCGTGGGGCAGCCGTCATCACGAGCCAAAACGAACTGTGGGGAAAACGGATATCAATGAAGCTATTATCATGTGTTGCCGTGCTTGTCGGCTCTCTGCTCGCCACCCAGAACGCCCAGGCGATCGATCTCTGGCGCAACCAGAAGCGCTATGACATCGACATTCCGCCTCCGTCCGGTATTCCCTTTGCCAGGCAGGGGGTCGATCGCCTGTTCACGATAGCGGGTCTCGGCAATCTACCTGACATTTCCGGCACGCTGCGACTCATCCAGGACGAGATGACGGAATGCGGGACGCTCATAGAAGGCAGGAAGCGCAACTACCTCAGGCAGGGCTACACGCAGGTCTACGAGAACTTGATACTGCCGCGCCAATGCGTCATCAGCCTGGGCAGTCGCGAGCACGACAACATGATGTCCTCCTATTACTACTGGCTTGAAATGTGTCGGTGCTACGCGGCGGTACATTTCCGCTACAAGGCTGTCTCTGGTGGTTATTTCGAGGCGAGTAGGGACCATGTTCTCGGCCCGTTGGAGACGGCAGCCCGCGCATCGACAAGCAAGGGTCGATTGGACGGTTCTGCCGCGCTCGATGCCGACTGGATGGCGGCGATTCGGATATTGCGTGATCGCGGCTTTTCGCCCCGGATGGCCTTGACCATCCAGACGAGCTTCTTCGGCTACAGTCATGCCAACGGCATTTCGGATCCCAGGATGCCAAGGCGTGCGGGCGTGGATTACATCGCGCATATATGGGGTGCGAAAAAGAAATCCGGGACCAGGTGGGCGTTCGAGGAAACCGGAAACGATGAGACTATCGGGCAACCCGACCTGGCATTCGATATGGAGAATGGCTTTGATTTCTGGGGGAAGTCAGTAAAGCCTCAGGACGTCGCCCGCTCAATTTCCGATTGCTACAAGAAAGTCGATTATGCCCGAAAATGCAAGATGACCTATCACTCGCGGATGGGCTGCATGATGACGGAAAAATGGAAGCGCTTCTGCCGCAAGACCGTAACGGACAAGGACTTCCGTCAGTATGGAGACCTCTGCTTGTGGACACCGAAAGGCGATTTGCCGATGGCGCCGATGACGACTGCGGCGGAAAAAACGGTGACGCTGCCATCTGCCGAAAAGGCAAAAAGCCAGGCCATGATTGTGAAGCTGCGAAAGGCTCCCGCCTGCGACGACGGCATGCTGAAAGCCTATGTTGGCAAATACTGAAGATTGGCTTCAAGGTTTCATCCGGCGTGTCGCGTCATGAAAAGACCATTTGCGCAGCACGTGCCTCATTTGGGGCATGTGCCGTTCGGCCGAGGCCGTTACTCTTCTGGGAGACAGAGTATAACCGGAAAAATCCGCATCCATGCCCTTCTTCCTCCTACGATTGCTGTTGATTCAGCTTTTTGCCGGCGTCGTATTATTAGCAGCGTGCGATGGGGTTAGCGCGGTCGAACTTTTCCGAAATGGCGCGAAATATGAATTTGATGTGCCCCTCCCTGGCGGCGCCAAATTCCAAAGCGCAGGCGTCGACCGCAATGCGACCATTCGCGGCATTGGAATAAACTTGCATCTGATCCAGGACCGTTATCCCGACTGCAAAACACTGGTTCGGGAGCGGATGGTCGGTGTCGCCGGCAGGCGATATCGTTACGATGACGAGAGTGCTGTTCTTACAAAAGGTGAATGCAGGATAA
This sequence comes from Neorhizobium phenanthreniclasticum, assembly GCF_040066075.1. Taxonomy (NCBI): domain Bacteria; kingdom Pseudomonadati; phylum Pseudomonadota; class Alphaproteobacteria; order Hyphomicrobiales; family Rhizobiaceae; genus Neorhizobium; species Neorhizobium phenanthreniclasticum. The sequence continues at coordinate 3,445 of NZ_JBEAAL010000031.1, read as the reverse complement.
AACAGTGGAATAACGAAAATGTGCATATAACCTCCCATTGTATCTGGGTGGAGATATGCGGTTGTTATGCTATAGTACATTTCACCTATCCCTATGAATTGGAAGATCGCTATCAGAAGATCTCTGCAGCGGTAGCCTTGGCCCTCCGTCGCGCTTCCAGTGCCGGGGCTCAAAAGACTTTTCGTAGGGACGGCCTCGACGAAGATTGGCTTGCGGCTATCAGGGTTTTGAAAAAGAGGGGATTTTCAGCCTCGCAGGCGCATGCATTTCTGCAAGACAGCGCTCATATAGAGGTGGGTCCGAGAGGCTTGCTTGACCGCTACGCCAAGCTTCTCGCCGATTTGTATGGCACCAGCGTGAAAAGCGTTCAAAACGGCCCGGCCGTAACCGCAACGTGGGCCTATGACGTGCAAACCGGTTATCCGCTGCACGTTGCGAGCCCTGTGGAATCGCAAGGAACGTTGCGGCTTGCTATCAGAGAGTTGGAAGTTCTGGAAGTCATGCCAGCTTAATATCATCAAGAAATGGTTTGCCCCATGACGAAGAGTTGGCAGACTGTCTGCGGCGCTTACGAGGACCCTAGGACAGACGGTATGATCGGCGCCCCTTGTTTCTGGGAACCTCGTGGCGGCCTGCCCGTCCTGGTTGGAGGGAGCGGGGCTTTGCGCAGGTGTGGTGGTGGGGGCACGCCGAGATCTGGAAAAAACCGAATTTTGGGCTGGATCTGGTCGTTCACTGGCGTCGACATGGTAGACGTCCGAAGTGTGACTCTATGGAGGCTTCGTCTGAGCTTCCCGCAGCGGCTCGGAGATCCGATCTCTGCTAAAGATTGCGGCGCGGTGCCGAAATCCCGCGTGGCTGAGACTGGCGATTGCAAGTCGCCGATCCGAAACCTGCGATTTGCTCCAGGCCTATGGCCCAAAGCTCTGATCGCGTTGAAGCTTCGCGAGCAACATGGCGACGAACAGCAGGAGTGCCGACGTCCATAGACCGCCTGCGAGGTTCTCCATCAAGTCATTGATGAAACCAGTCGCGATTGGCCCGAGCATCTGGCCAATTCCGAAGAAGATGGTGAGCATGCCGATAGCGGCGGCCCATTGCTCAGGGCGGTAATTGCGCCGGACAAATGCTGTCGTGGATGCAACAACCGAGAAGAATGCGCTGCCGAACACGGCGGCCGATGTCAGCAACGGCGGGACACCTTCCGACAGGAGAGGAAGGGCGGCGCCGATCGCTGTAATGCCAGTCAGGATCGCAAATGCGTTGCCGTGCCGAAAACGCTTGAGAATGGCCGCATAGAGCCATGGCGATGCAATTGTTGCCAGACCAATCGTACACCAGAACAGCGCCTGAAAACCCGCGCTTCCTCCGCTATTCTGCACCCAGGCGATCATGAACGTCATGTAGGCGATGTAACCTGCTCCGAAGACGGCATAGCCGGGAAGAAGCCAAAGCATCGACTTGTAGCGCGGCTGCTCACGCGCGACGGAGGAGGTCACGATATTTTCGCCGCGTGCTGCCAGTAGGCCGATTGCCAGCGGCACGGATAGGATGGCCAGCGCCGCCCAGGCAGTTGCCCATGACTCCGGTCCGCTTCTGTAAAGGATTGCGGGGACGGCGATGCCAGACAATAGGATTCCGAGTCCTGGACCGGCGTAGAAAAGGCCGAGCATGAATGCAGAGCGCTCGGGATTGCGCTGCGCCACCCTGACCGCAAGCACACCCCCAGATACGAAAGTCAATCCACCGCCGGTACCAGCGAGCAAGCGGGCGACGTTGAGTGGCAAGGGATGGCGGAAGAAGGCGCAGAGCAGAAGGGCAAGGATGCAAGCCCAAGCCCCAGCGACCACCGCGCGGAATGCGCCGAACCTCGCACTTGAGCGTGCCGCGAGCAGGGCGCCAAGCAAGTAGCCCGCTGCATTGGTGGTGTTCATCCAGCCCGCATCCGCATAGGTCCATCCCAGATCGGCGCGCATGTCGGGTAAAACCAGTGCGTAGGCGAAGCGTGCGATGCCAAGTCCAATCGCCGGGGCTAGGGCCAGCGACGCAATAACGATGAGATCGTGCCTCCTGGCGGAGTGGAAGCGGACAGCCATCGTCATGATGCCGTGTCGATTTGATAGATGATCGATTGGCGGCGGGACGCAATTCGTTCGTAAAGGCGTTGCGCTTGCGAATTCTGCGCGTCCGTTTCCCAATAGATGCGGCGCCATCCTTCGCGCTTCCCATGATTTTCCAGATGACTAATCAGCGCTGTAGCCACTCCGGCACCACGCGCACGAGGCGAAACCCAAAGATCCTCAAGATAGCAGACGGATTTCAGGGAGAATGTGTGTGGGTGAAGAATGGTGTGAGCCAGCCCAACCGATCCCGCATCGCCGGCTGCCAGCCAAGCCTGCATTGGATAGGCGTCATCGATTATCCGCAGCCAGAGTCCGTCAACGACAGCATCATCCATGTCCTCGGCTCCGAAATCGGCGCAGTTTTCTCCCCACAAGCGCTCCCAATTCCGTCGATCGTTGACGCCTCCAGTCTTGATGGTCAACATTGGTGCTCCTTCATGGGAGTTGCTTGCGTCAGAAGGCGGCCGGGTGAACCAGCCGGGATCTCGCCGGATCGAAGCCATGTCAGCGCCAGGGGCCACAGGCTGTCCTTGAAGCGGTCATGGAAAAAGGCGAAATGTCCGATCGCCTCAACGCCGATGTCTTCGGGAGCGATATGCCAATGGCGCCAGGCACTGGCCGTAAAATAAGACAGTAGCCGACCGAGCGCGGCAGGCGTTCCGTGGGAATCGTCGTCGAGGCCGATCGCGAGGATCGGGGCGTTGGTGCGGGGATCAAATTTCAACGTTTTGCAACTATGTGGCTGCGATCGAAGATAGCAAGATTGATCCAGCATGCCGCACAAACATAAGGCCGCCCGCCGCCATCACATCGGTAAGATGAAGTTCAAGGTAACGAACTGGGCGGAGTATGAGGCGGGCCTTCGCCGCCGGGGCAGTTTAACCCTTTGGATAACGCCGGAAGCGTTGGCGGGCTGGGCAGCACCACGTCGCAAAACGCGCGGTGGTCAGCCTCTGTATTCGGATCTGGCGATCGAAACTGCTCTGATGCTGGGCATGGTGTTGGGCGGCGTTTGCGACAAAGCGAAGGGCTTCTGAGTTCGGTGCTTGACATGATGCGATTGGGTTTGCCCGTGCCCGATCACACCACGCTAAGCCGGAGGGCCAGAACCTGGAAGCCATCGAGCAAAAGCAATGACCGCCAATCCGTGGTGGACGGGCCGGTTCACGTCTTGATCGATAGCACGGGATTGAAGATCTATGGTGCTGGCCAATGGCTGGAAGAAAAACACGGCGTAAAATCCCGACGCAGCTGGCGAAAGCTGCATCTAGCTGTTGACGCCGACAGTGGGGAGATCATTGCACATAGTCTGACAGATCAGG
>NZ_JBEAAL010000030.1:0-90610 GCF_040066075.1 Neorhizobium phenanthreniclasticum | reverse complement strand
AAGAATACAGGGCGTTCGTGTTGACGCGATTGCAGTTAATGTGAGAATCCGGTCGCTCGGATTCTCACCTTTAAATGCCAAACCTGGCCGAAACAGCCGCATTCTCACGTTTATCTGCCAAGCGACATCATAATCTGGGCCTGACGGTAAAGCGGAAGGTGATCGGCATACTTGGAGACCAGCACATGGGCGACGGTCGCTTCCGTCGGCAGCCCAGCCTGGATCAGCCGTGCTGGTGCCGGAGCTTGAACGACACCGTCAGTGCAGGCACGACAGGCATATTTGGGGCGACGGGTGACGAGGACGCGGAACTGGGCGGGGACCACGTCCAGCCGTTCGGAGACATCCTCGCCAATGTAATGCAGGCAACCGCCGCAGGCGCAGATTAGGCTGTCCGGTTCGATCACCTCTTCGAGACGCGGAAGATGCTTTGGAAGGGAGCCGCGATTGATCGCGCGTGGCTTGGCAATCCTGTTTCCTGCAGGAGTGTCCGCCTCATCCTCGGCATGGATCACGGCCATGGCCGTTTCCAGGTCTTCGAGCGCCAGGTCGAATTGGTCAGGATTGGTCTTCTCGGATTTGCGTCCGAAGGCTGCCTGCTTGAACGCTGCGACCAGCTTCTCAAGCCGCTCGATGCGCTCATCTTTGCGGGCGATATGCTCGTCTTTGCTGGCTATCGCGACGTCCCTGGCCATCTCCCGGGCCTGCGCCGCGATCAGCATCGCCTTCAGGGCGGCAACATCATCGGGAAGGTCTGCGGCATCAAGCATAGCCGGAAGCTATCAAATCCGGAGCCGATTTGCCTCTGCAATTTGCGGTGCTGAGTCATCGTGCCGCAGCTATTCGATGACTTCCGGCGCTCTAGTCTGGACGGCATGAACCCGCCGCCAATCGAGGCCTGCGAACAAAGCTTCGAACTGGGCGTGAGTGAGAGTCATCAATCCATCCTTGATGCCTGGCCAAGTGAAGGTGTGCTCTTCCAGCCTTTTGTAGGCCATGACGATCCCGGAGCCATCCCAGTAGATCAGCTTCAAACGGTCCGCCTTGCGTGAGCGGAATACAAAGACCGTTCCGGTGAACGGGTCCTTGTGCAGCTCGTTCTTTACCAGCGCCGCCAACCCGTCATGTCCCTTGCGGAAATCCACGGGTTTGGTCGCCACCATGATCCGCACGCGGTTCGAGGGAAAGATCATGTTGCCACCGCCAAGGCGCGAGCGACGGCCGCGATCCGGGACGCAGACGCTCCTTCCTCCAGACGAATGGTGACGGGACCTATGACAATCTCGGGGCGCGTGGCAGCCTTTACCGTCGGCGGCTCCGGCAATGGCGTGTCGATTACCATTGCCGCAAACTCGACCGCGTCTTCCGGCTCTGGCAACACCAACTTGCCTTGCCGCGCCAGCGTGCGCCAGGAAGACAAGTGATTGGCCTTCAGCCCGTAGCGCCGCGCGACTTCATTAACCGTTACGCCCGGACGTAAGCTCTCGGACACTATCCGTGCCTTGACCTCATCAGGCCATTGGCGATGCGCCTCACGCCTGCTCCGCCGCGTTGTGAGAACCTCCAACGTATGCTCCATGGAGAAACTCCTTCTCGCTCATCCATGGAATGTCGATCACAGATCAGGCGGCGGCTGCCAATGTGGGGGCAGGACACCGGTTACCTATAGGATCGAATATCGGACAGACGACGCAGGCGTGGCACTGTCGCTTTCCGTCCACGCGCCGAGGTACCGGAAACCTCCCGCGACTCAATCTGTCGAATGCCCAGGCTGCGGCCTGACCTATATGAAAGGCTCTCCGACCGACGAGCGCGAACATCGCAGGGCCCATCGTCGTTGGTCTGTTGTGAACGACCCCAAGCCGCATCGCAAGCTGATCGATGCTCTGGTCCGCGATACTGACGCTTGCTGGGTCGGCGCCGACGCGCCAGGCTGGAAGCGGAAGGAAGTCTACGAACGCGCCCGGCTGTTCCGACGCGAGTTCGGGTACGATTTCTTGCAGTGGTCCATCGAAGACGATCCGGACGCAATCGGCTTTCTGTTTTCGGACGGGATAGGCAGGATTATCGGGGCCTGCGCATTCCGGCCGCAGCTGGGGAATGCGGACCGCCCATGGCGGCTCGATTGGATCTGGCTATGCCCGGATGCACGCAGGTCGGGCTCGCTGAGGCGGGAATGGCAGCGGTTTCGCCATCGCTTTGGGGATTTCGACGTCGAACCTCCGCTATCTGAGGCCATGAAGGCCTTCTTGATCAAGCAAGGCCGTGGCGATTTGATAAGATGATCGCCGCCAGACAGATCGTGGGGAAGGACAACAGGGTGAGAATTGAAAAAGCCGAAGTCGAAAACTACGGCGTCTATCTCAAAGACAAGTCGCGACCACCGAGCCGTGGTGGCAACAAGAAGGCTTGGCATCAGCATGTGTTGACGATTGGTGGCGAAAATTATTCATTTCTAGCCGCCTGGTCTGGCAAGTTTGTCTTCAAGGGAGAGACCGTCAGCTTCGACTGGGAATGGGACAGCACCCAGAAGTATCGGAATGTCGATGCTGTCACAGTCGTAGCCGTCGGCAAGGACGGCAAAGAGAAGCGACGCGGCGAGCGAGGAGGCAAACCATGGCGAACGGCAGATACCCGGCCTCCGAGCCGGCGCAGCGAGTGGAATGATTGAAGATCTGACAATCGATCTTGCATTTTTATGCTGATCAACGCCAAGCGAGTGGCCGTTTTGCGCCCTTTAAGAATCCCAGGAGTACCGGGAGGACGGGATCACGACAGCACGGGAATACGTGGAGTACCTCGAGGCGGATACAAGCGTCTGATTTTTCAGTATTTTTCGAATTTCCTTGCGCCAAATCGCGCAACTGATCGGATTTCGCCGCGCGAATTGAGCGATTCCCAGGCGCATGGAGGCCCGACTGGCCTATTTAGAAAGCGCTATTTGAGGAGCGCAATCCCTCATTGCCGATCTCGGACCGTTCGGACATTGTGAGTCCAAGAGATGAACAGTAAGGGTGATGGAAATGCCAAATGGCAGGCAGGCGTCGGTCAAACGGCTGAAGATGGCGGAACGGGCGCAGCAACAGCTGGAGCTGCACTTCCCTGGAACACCGGCGACCTTTTTGTGGCATCGCAAAACCAACGACGGCTTCACCACTGTCGCCAGGACACTGCCGATCGCCATGCAGATCATCGACTCACAGACGAAGGGCAGCCCTGCCGGCCACACTCTGTTTGGTCTTTGGGCACGAGCTCCGGATTTCCCGTTCGTCACGATCGAAAACCCTGCCACTTTTGCCGCTGAAGCCGGCTTCACGGGAGAGCGAGCGGTCGACACATGGCGCAAGCGCATGAAGGCGTTGCGGGACCTCTGGTTTATTGCCTGCAAGAACGGACCGTCTGGAGATTTCCATTACGTGATGCTCATAAACCCGAACGTCGCGGTCGAGTACCTTCAACGGCAAGGCAAAATTCAGCCCGGGCTTTATGCGCGCTTCATCGACCGCATCATTGAGATCGGAGCTTACGGCGAGATCGAAGGCTTTCGCGAGTACATGCAGGCTTTGGACGAATACAACAAGGCACAAGCTGAAGCGGCCAAGGCAGCGGCTGAAGCCGGCTCTGCTGTGCCTGAGAACGACGGTATCGTCCCAGCAAACGCTGAGGCAACGGGATGAGCGGTTCCAAAAACGAGAAAAGCCCGCCAATGGCGGGCCGTTCCCTTGTATCGTATGACGATGAGGGTGGTGTTACCCCGCGACCTCACGCGCCTTTCGATAAATAACATAGTCCAAACCAACCGTCGCTGTCAATGAACGTGTCGGCAACTCTATAAGGAATAAGAAGATGCCGTTCACTCCAGAAGAAATTCACAGCCTTCCTGCGGTTTTGTCAGCGCCGAGATTCGCAACCTATCTGGCGGAGAAGGCCAGCGACAAGGAAGCGGCCCTAGAGCTCTACCGCTGGAACATGGAATTGTCGGCCGCTTTTTTTGTTCCGCTCCAGATATGCGAAGTGAGCGTCCGCAATTCAATAGTTGCGGCGATCGAGAACACGTACGGAGCAAACTGGCCGTGGGAAAAAGGCTTTGAGATCAGCCTTCGAAACCCTCAATTTGGCTATAGCCCTCGCCGGGACCTGATCGGACTGAGCAAATTGCCGACATCCGGGAAAATTGTGGCAGAACTCAAGTTCGTGTTTTGGGAACGAATGTTCACCAAGAGCCATGACGCCGCCGTCTGGAACCAGCAATTCATGACGGTTTTCCCTAACGCCGATTCCGCGAAAACCGTTCAGCAGCTTCGCGGGGAAGGCTTCGACAAGCTTGGAAAAATCCGTGATCTGCGCAACCGCATCGCCCATCATGAGCCGATCTTCCGGCGTAACATTCAGGATGAGTACGACCGGGTCAGATCCATCGTTGCCTGGACCGATGTGACGGCTGCGGACTGGCTGGACAAAGTTGAAAATGTCACAGCGATGATTGCTACCAAACCATAGCTTAGCCGAAGAGTGCGTCGTTCGCCAACATAATCGGATTGTCGTGTTAGTTCGGATCGGTCGGCCGAGCGCGGGAGCGCGACTAAATGCAATTGCCGTCTGAGCGATTGAAGTAGACACCACCATCTGCGCGCCTTGAGGGCCGCACAATCATCTACCCACTAGGCGCTGATTAAAACATCCGCGCGGCTTAGTTTTCCTCTCCACCCTTCTTCGCGCTCATCAACATTGAGCCGATCCATTCCAGCGCCGGAATACCACCAGGATACCAGATGAGCGCGGATTCCATGGACGATGAACCGCGCTTGGTGTGGACAGCGAATCTTCATGAAATAGCCGTCGAGCCCTCTCCAGAGAACGGATTAACAAAAATATTCATCACCTGAATATTTTTTTGAATATTTTGACATGATGCTGCAACGACGATATATGGAGAGTGTCAAATGGTAGAAGGCGATTCGCACTTGAACAGAGACAACGCACTACTTGCTGCTCGAGAACGCTTCGAAGCTCCAATTTGGGCGCTAATTAGCGAGCTGGAAGGCACCTTGGCCGATTTCGCGAAGGTCCGGCATGTGAGCTTGGGTGACCCAAGGGCCACCGGATCGGTACTTAACGGGGCGATGATGGAGGCCGCGGCTGCGGCCAAGCTCAACGATCGCGGACTGAGCATCAACTATTGCGAAAATGGTCAGAGCAATAAGATATTCGGTGAACTCATTATTGACGGGAAAGTCTTCACTGTCTGCTTTGAGCTTCATCTTGCCGGGCCGCGGGGCGGCACCTCGAAAGCTGCGCATCAATTCGCCGCTTACGATATTGAAAGCGAGCCCACCCTTCCCGGCTTCGAGGTGGAGGCACCATCCGACCTTCTGTTTTTCATTGCCTGTCATCTCAGTGGCACCGGCGCTTCGGTCGCCCGGGCATTTTTGAAGTTTGCCGATAAGGTCGATCAACGGAAGATTGAGATCCACCGCGAATTGCCCGGTAAAGCCGCTGGCGCGTTGGAGACAGGTCCTATAGATGGGCCGCGCGGAACCAAGTTGTCGTTGAAGAAGGAAAAAGGGGACGAGTTCAACCATGGCGGCAAAACCGATAAACGGGGAGATGCTGCTTCTAGCTCGTAACAGACGCGGAAAGACCCAAAAGGAATTGGCCACTGGAACCGGGGTTGCTCAAGCAGCAATTTCTCGCATCGAAAACGGCACTCGAGACGTGCTTTCGTTGGAAGAAATCCAATCGATTGCGCGCTTTTTGGGATTCCCGGTAAGCTTTTTCTACGAGCAGGAGCTGCTATACAGAACACCAATGAGCCTTCACGGGGCAGCTTTTCGAAAAAAGGCCGCCGTTTCCGCTAAGGATCAACATGCTGTCATTGCGCTCGCCAACCATTTCGTATTCCAGTTCCGCAGGCTGCTCGACGCGATCGATTTGGAACCCGAGTATCCGCTTCTCCAATTTGAGGTCGTTGATAGCCATTCGAGTGTGAGTGAGCACGCCAGCGCAGTCACCTCGGCCAGCATGGCGGCCCTTCATGTGCGCGCTTCCTGGCAGTTGGGGGATACTCCAATCGGCAACTTGGTCCGTTATGTTGAATCAACGGGCATCCTCGTTGTCGAAGGCGACTTCGGTGAGGCCGACATCGATGGCGTTACGCTTCGGCCGGCGGGAATGAAGCCGGTCATTGTACTCAATCAGAACCGACCTGTTGATCGAAAACGCTTTAGCTTGGCCCATGAATATGGACACGTTGTGCTTCATCCCTATCCGTATGAAGCGATGGAGAAAGAGGCGAATGAGTTCGCTGCGGAACTGCTTATGCCACGCTCGGGGATCCTGGCAGATCTAAAGCGTGGGCTTTCAATTCCGAAGCTGGGGCCACTAAAGCAAAAATGGCGGGTCGCTATGTCTGCCTTGATCTACAGAGCGAAGACGCTCGGGGTAATCCCAGATGAGAGCGCGACACGGTTGTACAAGCAGATGAGTATGTATGGGTACAGGACACGAGAGCCTAAAGAATTTGATATCCAGCCGGAATCAGGGAAGCTCAGTAGACAGCTTATCGATCTTCATATGGAAGAACTCGGCTATTCCCTCGAGGAACTGGCTCACGCGCTTCGAACGGATCCAATTGAATTTGCTCAAATGCATGGCCTTGCGCCACCCGAAAATGTTACCAAGGGGGCAGACAAGCCGAAGCTGCGGCTTGTAGCGAGCCGCGACTGACGCTGGACTGCATTGGAGTTACCGGGCCTGGAACGCGAGGTCCGGTGGCTCGATTAATTCGCGGCTCATCACCGCGACTTAATGGAAGTAATTTCGTCGCCTTCCGGTCCGACCGGGCTCGCGTCAAGCGGATTAGCGAAGCTCAAACTTCTTCCACGACACTCGCCGGTCGCGGATCGACACATAGAGATAGGCGAGCGTGACGAGCGCCGCGACGGCGACCATCACCCAGAACAGCGTGCGCCCGAAGATCTCCTCGAACACCGCGGTCATCGTCCCGAACGTCAAATCCTTCATGGCTTCCTCCTGCAGGCGCGGCCGCGCAGCATGGCATTGTAGGTGGGCTTCAAGGCGATTTCCTTCATCAGCCACGAGATCCACAACTCCTCAAGTGGTGCCATGATGCCGGGGAAGGACGGCGTGAGATTGTTGTTGTAGTCGAACTCGACCAGCATCGCCTTGCCGACACGGGTGATCAGCAGGCAGGAGGTGTAACCGTCGTAGCGCGCAGACTTTCCTTGCCCTCGATCTGGGCCGCTAGTTGGTCGACCCCAAAGACATCGGGATAGCAAGCATGGCGCAGCGTGTGCTAACCGTATCCAGTCCTTTCCGTCTCGCGAGCAAGGTCGTCAATCCACAATAGCCAGTTGATACCGGCAAGCGAAACCGCCACGGATCGGATCCGGAGACCCAAGCGCTAAGACATCCCACGGAGCCTATCGAAACTGCACCAGCATCACCGGGATATCGCCCGAGAACGATGCAGATATAGGAGCTTTTCATGGCAATGCCGCTGGCATATCGAAAGACCGTGCTTGAAGATATCGGCGCATCGGCCTCATAGCCGGGATGGTAAAACGGAGCACGAGTTTCCCGAGCAGCCCTTGAATGCGATGATGATGTCCAATATCTGGCGTGACAAGTGGACGTTGTGCGCCTTCGCGCGTTTCTTACGCTTTTTCCAATTGTCCAGGCGGCGTTCTCAAATTCCACTTCATCCCATGTCGCGTCCTGAAGCTCGCTCTTGCGAACCATCGTGAGCAGAAACAGGAGAAGGCCCAGGCGGATAGTCGCCAGCGTAGCGACATGCGCGAGTTGCTTGGGCATCACCCGAACTTCGGAAGGGGGGAGACGATGACGCCGAAACGAAGTTGGCGATGGACGCCGGCCCCACCGCAATATTCCGGCGGGCAGGTTCCACCTGCCCCCTTCCCATGCGTCTTCCGTATTCGGAGTTCAGCTACTTGCGGCGCGCGACATCGTCAGGGCCAGATCCTCGATCATGTCTTCCTGGCCGCCGACCATGCCACGACGTCCGAGTTCCAGCAGCAGGTCGCGCGCGGGAACGCCGTAGCGCTTCTCTGCGCGTTCGGCAAACAGCAGGAACGAGGAATAGACGCCGGCATAGCCAAGCACCAGCGAGCCGCGGTCAACGCGGATCGGCCGGTCCATCATCGGCACGACGAGATCTTCCGCGACGTCCATGATCTTGAACAGATCGACGCCGGTCACGGCCCCCATGCGCTCGAACACGGCGACCAACAATTCGGTCGCGGCATTGCCGGCACCGGCGCCGAGACCGGCGATAGCGCCGTCGATGCGGTTTGCGCCGGCGGCAACCGCGGCGACCGAGTTCGCGATGCCCATGCCGAGATTGTGGTGGCCGTGGAAGCCGAGCTCTGTCTCAGGCTTCAACGCTGCTCGGATCGCGGAGATGCGCGCCGTCACGTCGTCGGGCAGCATGTGGCCGGCGGAATCGGTGCAATACACACAGTTGGCGCCGTAGCTTTCCATCAGAAGCGCCTGCTCGACCAGCTTGTCCGGCCCGGCGCGGTGCGACATCATCAGAAAGCCGACCGTGTCGAGACCGGTCTTGGCGGCATAGGTGATGTGCTGCTCGGCGCAATCGGCCTCGGTGCAGTGGGTCGCGACGCGCACACCGGAAATGCCGCAGTCGATGGCTTCCTTCAGCATGTCCACCGTGCCGATGCCGGGCAACAGCAGGGCGGACACCTTGGCGCTCTTCATCTTCGGCACGACGGCGCTCAGATACGCGACATCCGTATGTGCGGCGAAACCATAGTTTACCGAAGCACCGCCGAGGCCGTCGCCATGGGTGACCTCGATCCACGGCATGCCCGCCTCGTCGGCGGCCGATGCGATGGCGATCATCTGGTCGATCGAGATCTGGTGGCGCTTGGCGTGCATGCCGTCGCGCAGGCTCATTTCGTGAAGGGTGATCTTGCGACCTTCAATAGTCATGGTTTCTCTCCTCAGCCGCGGGCCGGCAGGTTGACGACGCCATTGGCCGCCTCTTTCGCGAACAGTTCGGCGGTGCGAAGCGCCGCCGCCGTCATGATGTCGAGATTGCCGGCATATCTCGGCAGGAAGTCGCCCAGCCCCTCGACCTCGAGATAGATCGACACGCGCCGGCCGTCGAAGACCGGGCCGTTGACCAGCTTGTAGCCGGGCACGTATGTCTGCACCTCGGCTACCATGGCCTTGACGCTTTCGGTGATGGCTGCCTGGTCAGGCTCGCCTTCGGTCAGCACATGCACGGTATCGCGCATGAGAAGCGGCGGCTCGGCCGGATTGACGATGATGATCGCCTTGCCGCGCTTGGCGCCGCCGACCTTCTCGATCGCCGAAGCCGTCGTGCGGGTGAACTCATCGATATTCTTGCGGGTGCCCGGACCGACCGAGCGCGACGACACCGCAGCGACAATCTCGCCGTATTCGACGGGCTGCACACGCGACACGGCTGCGACCATCGGAATGGTCGCCTGGCCGCCGCAGGTCACCATATTGACGTTCATCTCGAGCTTCTTGGCATGATCCGCCAGATTGACCGGCGGAATGCAGAACGGACCGATCGCCGCCGGCGTCAGGTCTACCATGATGACGCCGAGCTCGTTCAGCTTGCGCGAATTCTCGGCATGGGCATAGGCAGAGGTGGCGTCGAAGGCGACGCGGATGTCGTCGGCGATGACGTGTTCCAGGATGCCGTCCACGCCGGTGGCGCAGGCCTTCACGCCCATGTCGACGGCACGCTTCAGACCTTCAGAGGCCGGGTCGATGCCGACCATCCAGACCGGTTCGACCCATTCGGAACGCTTCATCTTCATCAGGAGATCGGTGCCGATATTGCCGGGGCCGATGATGACCGCCTTGAGTTTGCTGCTCATACTGGTTTCCTTTGACTTACATTCCGAAGAAGGCGGGCAGCGCCAGCGAAAGCGCCGGCACGTAGGTAATGAGAAGGAGCACTGCGATCATCACCAGCGTCGGCGTGATTGCGCCTTTGACGACCGTCTCGAGCGAGAGGCCGGACACGCGCGAGGCGACGAAGAGATTGACGCCGACCGGCGGGGTGACCATGCCGATGGCGAGGTTGACGATCATGACGATCCCGAAGTGTTCGGCGTTGATGCCGAGTGCGGTGACGAGCGGCAGCAGGATCGGCGTGAGGATGATGATCGCCGCGATCGTCTCCATGAAGGTGCCGACGACCAGGAGGATGACGTTGATCGCCAGCAGCAACAGCCAGGCCTGATCGACCGCCGAGGTGATGGCATTGGCAAGCATGACCGGTACACCCTCGATCGCAAGCGCACGTCCAAAGATGGTCGCCGTCCCCACGATCAGCATGATGGTCGCCGAGGTGAGCGCCGAACCGGCAAAGATCTTGTAGAGATCCTTGAGGCTCAGTTCGCGATAGACGAAGGTCGACCATCAGGCCGTAGATGACGCCGACGGCGGCGGCCTCGGTAGGCGTAAAGATGCCGCCATAAATGCCGCCGAGAATGATGACCGGGACCATCAGCGCCCATTTGGCGTCGTTCAGGACAGCCAGCATTTCGCGACCCGTCGGGCGATAGTCGCCGGGCCTCTGGCCGTCCTTCCTGGACTGTAGCCAGGCGTAGGCGATGAGCGCGAACCCGATCAGCAGGCCCGGAACGACGCCGCCCATGAACATTTTCGAGACCGAGACGTTCGCCGAGGTGGCATAGATGACCATCGGGATCGACGGCGGGATGATGACGCCGAGCGAGCCGGCGCACGCGACCAGACCGGACGAGAAACCCTGTCTATAACCGTCCTTGGCCATCGCCGGCAGCAGGATCGTGCCGACGGCGGCGACGGTCGCCGGGCCGGAGCCGGAAATCGCGGCGAAGAAGATGCAGGTGACGACGGCGATGATCGCCATGCCGCCGGTATAGCGGCCGAAGAACATCCGCCCGACATTGATGAGGCGTTGCGACAGACCGCCCTGGCCCATCAGGTCGCCGGCCAGGATGAAAAAGGGGACCGCCATCAGCGGGAAGCTGTCGATGGAGGTCACCAGGCCTTGCGGCACGTAGGAGCCGGAGACCTTGCCCGAAACGATCAGGGCCACCGTCGAGGCGATGCCGAGCGAAATGGCGATCGGAACGGAGAGCAGAAGAAGAACGGCGAGAAGACCGAAGAGGATCAGTGAAATCATCGGACGGCTCCTTGTCTGGCGGAGCGAAGGTCGAGCACGACAGCCTGGACAAGACGCAGCACCACCAGCAGGAAGCCGGTAAACGGAGCCAGATAGAGGATGCCCATCGGCAGGCCGAGCGATGCCGATTTCTGGCCGAAGCGGAAGGTTTTCTCGACCATGAACCAGCCCTGGTACATGACGAAGAGCGCGAATGCGCCGAAGATCATATGGGTCAGAATGCGGACATAGATCTGGCCGCCTGCGGCGAACAGGTCGGTGCCCATGGTCACGCGGATATGCGCGTCCTTGCGCACTGCATAGGCGATGCCGACATAGGTTGCCCAGATGAAGAAGTAGCGCGCCAGTTCCTCCGACCAGGACAGCGATGCCCCCATCACGTAGCGCATGAAGATCTGCACGCCGATGAGGACCGACATCAAGGCCATCAGGGCCACGACGATCGCCTCCTCGAAATGCTCATCGATAAGCTTGAACATGAACTCCTCCCGCGCAACACGGGTGCACCCGCTCGCGCCAGTTCAATGAAAAAGGCAAAGGGCCCGGCGGCTTTTGCGCCGGGCCCCAGGAAGTGATGCTTACTTGGCGGCAGCCAGCAGGCGGTCAACGAGATCCGCGCCGGCCTTCTGCTTGACCAGATCGACGATCGGCACGACTTTGTCGGAGAAGGCCTTGAGCTCTTCCGGGGTGAGCGTGGTGAAGGTCACGTCGGTCATGGCCGCTTCGGCCTTGTCGTCCGCTTCCTTGGCAAGGCCGCGCTGGTAATCAGTGGCGGCCTTGACGGCTTCGTCAAAGATTGTGCGGTCCTCATCGCTGAGGCTCGCGAGCTTGTCTGGATTGGCAAGGAGCGGCCACGGCGAATAGATGTGGTTGGTCTTCGAGATGAACTTCTGCACCTCGTTGAACTTCATGTCGTAGAAGAGATTGATCGGGCCTTCCTGCGCATCGAAGGTGCCCTGCTGGAGCGCGGTGAACAGCTCATTGAAGGCGAGCGGCGCCGGGTTTGCGCCTTCGGCACGCCAGGCTGCGATGTGCACCTCATTTTCCATGGTGCGCATTTTCAAGCCGGCGAGGTCGTCCGGAGAGCGGATTTCCTTCTTGTTGTTGGTCAGCTGGCGGAAGCCGTTTTCCCAATAGGCGAGACCAACCATGCCCTTGTCGTTCAGCGAGCCGAGGATTTCCTTGCCGACGTCGCCGTCGAGCACCTTGTAGGCCTGCCCGCGATCCTTGAACAGGAAAGGCACGTCGAAAGCGAAGAACTGCGGTGCGAAGGATGCGACCGGCGCCGAGGAGACGAAGGTCAGGTCCACATTGCCGAACTGGATGTTCTCAACCAGTTCGCGCTCGCCGCCGAGCTGCGAGTTCGGGAAGATTTCGAGGCCGATGCGGCCGCCCGACTTCTCGCGCAGCTCCTTGTCGAGGAATTCGAACGCCTTGTGGCCGGTCGACGACGGCGTCGAGGAATGGGCGGCGCGGAAGGTGATTTCCGGCTCGGCGACTGCGGTGGTGCTGAAAAGCGCGGCCGATGCGAATGCGGCAACGAAACCTGCGCGCAGCGTGTGCGCGGCTTTTGTAAGAGACATGTCTGTCCTCCCTGTGATGCAAAAACCGTTGCCGGTCTTCGTTCTGGCTCCTGGCGGGCTTTGTCGTGGACCCGAGCGCAAGGCGGGTGCCTCCGCTCCTCCCCCAGCGCGGCTGAAATAATCAGAGGCGCAAATCGTTGTCAAATAGTAAAATCAATTTGCAATATGTGCAATTTGGCGCGAGAGATGAGCGAACGGATAGACTGGGAGGGACCCATGCAACGCGAGAGATCAACGGCAGGCCTCGTCACCGCGCTGGAACGAGTGGTGGGGGCAAGCCAACTGAAGGTTGGCAATGACATCCCCGACGTGGCCTTACGCGATTGGAGCGACGAACTCGGCGGAACGCCGCTTGCGCTGGTGACGCCGCGCCATACCGATGCTGTGGCCGCGGTCATGCGGCTCTGCCATGGCTACGACACGCCTGTTGTGCCGCAGGGTGGCCGCTCGGGGCTTGCCGGCGGCGCGGTTCCTTCCGAAGGGGCCGTGCTGCTCTCGCTTGCCGGACTGGATCGCATCGAGGAAATCGATGTCGCCTCCGGCTTGATGGTCGTCGGCGCGGGCTGCATCCTGCAGCGCATTCAGGAGGCGGCCCTTGACGCGGGCTTATCCTTTCCGCTCGATCTCGGCGCGCGCGGCTCCTGCCAGATCGGCGGCAATATCGCCACCAATGCCGGCGGCAACCGCGTCATACGCTATGGCATGACGCGCGAACTGGTCCTGGGGCTGGAGGTCGTGCTCGCTGACGGCACAATCCTGCCGATGATGAACCGAATGCCGAAAAACAATGCGGCGCTGGACCTGAAGCATCTCTTTATCGGCTCGGAAGGCACGCTGGGCGTGATAACCCGCGCCGTGCTCAAGCTTCATCCGGGCGTCGGCGGCGCCAATGCCGCGTTGGTGGCGGTTGCCGATTTCGAGGCCGCGGCGGGACTGCTGCGCCATGCGCAGCGCGAACTGTCCTGCCGGGTGACCGCCTTTGAGCTGATGTGGAACGACTACTATCGTGCCGTTCTCGCAGAAACGGGACAGCGGGCGCCGGTCGCACCCGACCATGCCCTCTATGCCCTGATCGAGATGCAGGGCGCCAATGCCGATGCCGAACGACCGGGTTTCGAGGCGATGCTGGAGACGGCCTTCGAAGCCGAGCTTGTGATCGACGCCGCCGTGGCGCAGTCGCAGCGCGAGGTCGAGGCATTCTGGTCGCTGCGCGACGGCGTTGCCGAGATCCTGTCCCGTAGGGCGCCGACGATCAATTTCGACGTCTCGCTTCCGCTTGCCCGCATCGGTGAATGCGTCGACGAAATCCGTGCCGCACTGGAAGCGGCCTTCCCAGCACTGCAGCTGATCTTCTTCGGCCACGCCGGCGACAGCAATATCCACCTGGTTGCCGGCCCCATCACCGACGTGGATCCGACCGGCCATGGCATCGAGAAGACGGTATACGAAATCATCCGCACCTATGGCGGTTCGGTTTCCGCCGAGCACGGCATTGGGCTGCACAAGAAGCCCTGGCTCGCCTATAGCCGCTCGGAAAGCGAGTTGGCGATGCTGCGCCACCTGAAGAGGAGTCTTGATCCCAAGGGCATCCTCAATCCGGGCAAGGTTCTCTGAACCGACCCATCCGGAAAGCTGGGGCGTCAGGCAGAACCGTTCGTCGGGTCAGCGCGACCGTGCACCGAGATCGGCGGAGATCGCCCGGGCCACGCGCTGCACTTCCGGCACAAGATCGCGCATCCGCTCGGGCGACATGTATTCCAGCGTCGAGGAAACCGAGATCGCGGCGATGATCCGCCCGGTGGCATCACGGATCGGGGCGGCCACGCAACGGATCGAGGGCTCGTCCTCGCCCAGATCATAGGAATAGCCGCCGAGGCGATATTTCGCCATCAGCGCCAGCCAGTCAGCTTCCGTCATGTCGCCGGGCAGCAGATGATGATCGCGCTGATAGAGCCGCGACAATGTCGCCTGGGATTCATCGAGCATCAGCGCCTTGCCGACGCCGGTGGAGATGACAGGCTTGCGTCCGCCGATCCGCGAACTGATCTCGACCGGGCGGGTCCCGCGCAGCTTGTCGAGATAGGCGACTTCCCAGCCGTCGAGCTGCGCCAGATGCACCGTGTCGCGCGTCTCGCGCGACAGATCCTCGAGCCAGTGACGTGCGACGCGCACCAGATCGGTCTGGGAATAGGCGGCGAAGCCGAGTTCGATCAGCCGCGGGCCGAGGGCGAACTCGCGCGGGTTCTCGGCCTTGAGATAGCGTTGCTCCAGCAGCACTGACACGATTCGATGCACCGTGCTGTAGGTGAGCCCCGTCATCGATGCTATTTCTGCGATGGTGCGTGGTTGGTCGGCCGCCGCATCAAGAATCTCGAGCCCACGCACTAAGGTCTGGCTGCGTGGAGCGCGCGCATCCTTTTCGTCAATGCCTATGTCAACCGTCTCTACCATTTGAATCTGCCCTCCAGACTGTCTCCTGTTTAACCGCCGACGGACAATGGTGCTAGGGGAACGAATGGCCGGAGGCGGCCCGCATGAGCCACCTTTTCTGGCTTCGCATCGGTTGGTGCGTGCATTGCCACGGCCGAGCGCGAACAGGCGATTATCGCCGCCGTCAACACCCTCAAGCACAACTCGGATCAGTGCCGAAGCGCAATCACTTTCACGCAGGCTTGCACACGCCCGACCGCGTCGACCCTATGGCGAGCGGTGTTGCAAGGACAATGCGCAAGCGCGATCCGCGCGGTCTTCGGGTCACTCACGAGCCCGTGCCTCTGCTGATGCGACTAATGGGCAGGGTCTCCGAGCCTCCCCTTGTAGCCAACCATCGTGCTGGACTATCCGGCAACATATCCTGCGGTCCACACCGTAGGTGGATGTTATGTCGATTCCCCGGACCGATAGACCTCGGTAGCCTGAAGCCATCGCACGTTCTTGTTTCGGGCTTGCGTTCAATATGACATCCGTGACGCCTGCAGCGCTGGCGGCGGCGTGTTCAAAGGCTCCGGCGATGCGCTCCACATTTAGCCCGCCAATGGCAGCGAGGGGCAGTGAGCCAATGCGAGCCCTCCAGACGCTGAGGCACGCAAGGCCCTGCGGTGCCCAGGACATAACCTTGAGCCGGGTTGGATAGATCGGACCGAGCGCGACATAATCCGGACGGGCCGCTAGCCTCAAATCTATCTTTTGAGGCTCTGCTGCAGGGCCTTCTACTTACCGCCGATCGCCGCGCCACCGACGGCGCTCGCGATATTGCGCAGAATGTCCCATTCCGTTGCCAGGGCGCGCCTCGCAGCCGCCCACGGACTATCATCCAATGACCTCACCTCGCGATGCCCGTCCAACAGGGTTTCATACAGGCGCAACGTCCGGCGGGCAGCTTCAGGGCGCGAATAGGTCGCCGCGGTCGTGCGCGCCACCTGGATCAGGGGTGCTCTGTCCGCCACCGAGAGCTCTGCGACCCATCCGACCGCCTCTGCGAACCGAGCGGCTGATGCGTCCGCAGGCAAGAGCCGGCCATTGCTTCCATCCACGACAACCTCCCGAGCGCCGGGCGCCTCCAACGCCACCACCGGCACCCCGGCCGTCATCGCCTCGGCCAGCACCAGTCCTTGGGTCTCGGAATGGGACGAGAAGGCAAAGACGTCCATCGCGGCGTAAACGTCGGACAATCGTTCGCCTTCGACCGGCCCCAGCAGGTGAACCCGGTCGGCAAGCCCGGAACGCGCGAAAGCATCCCGCATGGGCTCCTGCATGTCGCCACCGCCCGCAACCAGAAAATGAGCGCCGTCATGAGCAGCAAGGAACAGGCCGATGGCGTCCGTAAGATAGCCGAGGTTCTTTTCCCGTGCCAGACGCCCGACATGCCCAACGACGAAGGCATCCGGCCCGATGCCGAGTTCGGCCCTGATGCGCTTGCCGTTACCATGGTCGAAACGGGACGCTTCTATCCCCGTCGGGATAACGGTGACGGTCGCGGCGACTCCATGCTCGTTCAGGAAAACCTTGATGCTCTCGCTCGGGGCGATGATGGCGTCGCAGAGGTCGCAATAGCCGAGGGCGAGGCTGAGTACCAGCCGTTCCAGGGCCGGCGAATCCTGCGCGACATAGTGGCCGTAGAGTTCGTATCGCGTGTGGTACGTAAAGGCGACCGGCAGGTTGCGAGATGCCGAGATGCGAAGTGCGGTATCTCCGAGCAGGAACGGATGGTGGGCGTGGATGATATCGGGCCTGAACTCGTCCAGCTTTCCGGCAAGGGTCAGGGTAATCGGGACGGGAGCGGAAAAGTCGCTGCCCGCGAAGCGCTGGATCGCCGGCATCCGGATCACGCCCACCTCGTTTTCCGGCATGTCGGGGAATTCCGGCGCGACGACGAGGACCGAGTGACCTCGCGCCCGCAGTTCCTCCGCCAAGCCCGACACGCTGCGGGCGACCCCACCAATATGCGGCGTGTAGGTATTGGTAAACATCGCTATATTCATGTCGATACTTCTATGGCGCGCCGGCGGCACAATGCAAGGCGAGAGCGTGTGCTGCGCGCCAATCGCACGTGCACAGAGTTTTGGTAATGACACCCACTGCCAATGAATGTATCGTCAAAATTTATAGCCGACCTGAACCCCGGCGCGTGCCATACCGTCATTGGGACCGTCGCAGAGATTGGCATGCGATGCGTGCGCGACTTGCACGATGCCACTCCAGTGCGGATCGATACGGTAACCGGCGGCGACATATTAACGGAACAGGAAACGGCAGCCCAGTGTACGCGCCGCCTACACCCCATTGAATACCGGTATTCTTGACCGTTGATTCGTGCCAGAACGGCTTCGGCAAGCGCTGGAGACTTGGGATGAAGGCGGGCGTTGCCAAGGCACTGTGGTTCGAACCAACGCTCAATGCCACCTTCGCTGCAATGGCCGAACATTACCATACGACCGTCCCACCGACCAGAAGCCGCAAACCGCGTGACAAGGCCAAGGTCGAAGGTGTCGTGCTGAACGTCGAGCGCTGGATAGTGGCGAGAGGTTATGCAAGCCCTTCTTCTTTAAGCGCCTGCTGGACAGACGGTCGGCCACCAATCCGCCGCGCGTATTCGCCAAGCTTCGGCCATAGAGACATATCCATCTTGAGGAAGTTGCACCAGCCGAGCACCGTGAAGAGATAGGCATCGGCCACCGTAAAACTGTCGCCTACCAGATAACCGGCATCTCCGATGCGGTTCTGCGCTTCGATCAAACGGCCGGTGGCCATTTTCTCGAAGAAGGGACGGGCTTCGGCTGGCAGATCGGCACGAAACAGCGGCGCTAGCGACTTGTGAATCTCTGTGGCGATGAAGTTCAGGGTTTCGAGAAGCTTCCAGCGCTCCTCTCCCGTCACTTTGCCGAGTTTCCCGTCGGCCTTGTCCGCAATGTATTGCAGCACCACGGCGACTTCAGAGAGCCTAGTCTCGCCATCAACGATCGTCGGCACCAGACCGAGTGGATTGATCTTGGTATAATCCTCACCCTCGACCTTGTTCCCAGACGGGTCCATCACAACCATCCGGCAGGTCACGGGTAAGCCCGCTTCCAGACAACTGATGTGAGCAGCCAACGAACAGGCCGCCGGCATGTAGTAGAGTTCCATCATCACAGTATTTCCCTTACATGGAGTTGCGGCACAGATACCCTGAAACTGGTGCCGGAGGTCGTGTTTCAGAAACGCCAGATCAGACCAGTACCGACAAGCAGAGGATCGAGCGTCGCCTTTCCTGCCGCCGCCGGCCCGCCAACGCCCAATGTGCCGCCGACATCGGCTTCTAGCCAAATTTTCTTGACGTCGAAGTATACGCCCAATCGCTCATCAATCATGCTTTCGAAACCAACTTGAAGGACGGTGCCCCAAGCGTTATCCACATCGAATCCGGCAACATCGCGCGCTTTCGAGTCCAGTATCATAGTGTAATTGATACCCGCGCCAACATAGGGCTCGAACATCGGATTCCCGGTGGGAAACCGATACTGGAGCGCAAGAATCGCAGGGGCGTAAGTCACGTCCCCGAGATATGCTCCAGCAAGGGATCCGTCGCCGCGAATCTCTGCGGTAGGTGGGATTCCGAATGTGAAGGTGGCGGAAATCTGCTCGTTGACGCGATAGCCGACATCGAAGCTCAACGAGTAGTTGTCGTCGACCGAAACATCGGCGCCCGGAAATGGTGCACCTCCGACGGACAGATCGGCTCCGGGGCTGAAGAATATCCCCACGGGTCCGCCCCGGAGATACCAGCCGTTTTGGTCTGCTTCCTGTGCCCGAGAATCACTGGTCTGCGCCAGAGCCAGACAAGCTCCAACTGTAGCGGTAAAACAAACTTGACGCATATTTTTCCTCCCTGATGTGTCAAATTGTTATTGATACTGTCGCCCGCACTTCGCGTAGTAGGGTAGCCTTCTATGTTTACAGCAGTTTACGCAGGTCAGTTGCTGTGATCAGAGAATCGTCCGTGACAGCGTAGCCCTTCGAGATGAGACGGCGAACGATCGCCATGTCGCGTGGCGCGCCGAAACAGATGGCACCTACCAGCACATCGCCGATGACCGCGAAACGCGTGAACGACCTTCCTTCGCCCTTCCGCACAAGTATAGTTCCCCCCTCTGGCTGGTTATCCCCGATCATCTGGATGTTGAGGTCGTATTGATCAGACCAGAACCAAGTGTTGATTGCATAGGGCTCCTTCTTCCCCAGCATGTTTCGTGCGGCGGCGGCGGCCTGGTCCTGCGCATTGGCCCAGGATTCCATCCGTGTCGGCTGGCCATCGCCAACACGCATCGCCGCCACATCACCGGCCGCGTAAATCAGCGGGTCGGACGTACGCAGAAATTCGTCAACGATGACACCATTGCCGGTCTCAAGGCCAGCCTCCCTCGCAATGGCATCATTAGCTATCGCGCCGATCCCGATAACGACCACGTCGACCGCCAGCATTTCCCCGTTTGATAGCGTCACGCTTTCAACCTGATCCTCTCCGCCTACCGTCACGATCGAGGTATTCAAGTGGATCACGGTGCCATTGCTACGGTGGACATCAGCCAAAGCGACGCCGACATCCGGTGGCAGACTCCGACCGCAGAGTCGGTCGGCGAGTTCTACGACCACTGCCTCCATCCCGCTTTTGCGGGCTGTTGCCGCAACTTCAAGACCAATCCAACCCGCGCCGATCGACAAAAGGCGCTTTCCTGGCACCATTTGCGCGCGCAAGCACTCCGCATCATCAATGGTGCGCAGATAGAAAACATTGCCTTTGCCCTCGAAGGGGCCATCAAGCGTGCGGGCGCGACTACCGGTCGCGATCAGCAGGCGGTCATAGGGCAGGCGTTGGCTCGAAGAGAGCCGAACAACCTGCGCGTCCCGGTCGATTGCTTCGGCGCGTTGGTTGATCTGAAGGTCGATGGCGAGATTTTGCGCTACCTCGGCTTTCAGCAGGCAGGTGCTCTGTGCGTCCGCCGCACCCTGAAGCACCGCCTTCGACAGCGGCGGTCGGTCATAAGGAAGGTGCCGTTCCTCCGAGAGGATCGTGACGGCGCCCTCGAAGCCTTCTGTTCGTAGCGTTTTCGCCGCGGTCACTGCAGCCAAGCCGCCGCCTATGATGATGATACGTTCCATCGGGGTCTTCCTCAGTCAATAATGCGGATGACGCGAAGTCCTGTGCTACGCGTCATCCGCTGATTACTTGTCCGCGCCTATGGCGCGTTCCTGCCCTGAGTTAGGAACCCTCTTTGAAGCTCTCGGGGAACGGAGCGCCCCAAGAACTGAAAATGCCCGGCTGGTCGGCCTTCCAAATGAACGGGCCTGCCTTGCGGTCCACACAACGCGGCATTTCGCCCGAAAGCTCATAGCGGTTGCCATCCGGCGTGAAGAAATAGGAATAAAGATTCGAACCCACGCCATGGCGACCCGGGCCTGCTTCAGTCATTATCCCACCGCGTGCGATTTGATCGAGCATGAGCTTCATGTATTCGAGGTTCGGGATCGTCCATGCGAGATGGTCGAGCGTCTCATGAGGCGCACCAGCAAACATCGCCACGTCATGATGATAGTCGCCGACATGCATCCAGGCCGCAAGACGCCCCTCGCCGCCTGGGAACTCGACAATGTCAGCGGCATAGAAATCGACATGTTTGGTCAGGAATTCGATCGTCTGCGTCGCATCCGGTCCGACGCGCAGCGTGACATGGTCGAGATCAAGCGGCGCCAGTCCGCTCAGGTGGTTGGCCTTGCGCGCAGCCGGATTGTAGTAGTGCTTGCGCGCTTCGGATCGCAGAAGCGCAATCTGCATTTTCTGCTTCTGGGGCGGCAGGTCAAACTCGATGATTTTCTCTACGCCCGGATCGCTGTCCGTCATCGCCCGCACCTGGACACCAGCGTCAGAAACGCGCTTGCTGTACTGCTTGAGGTCTTCCTCATCATCCGCAGCGATCGCAAAGCTGATGACGCCCGTACCACCTTCGGTTACGGCCACGTCGTAAGTTCCATCGGTACCGCACGTCAGGTAGACAGTGCCATCTTGCCGGGCGACTTCCTCGAGCCCCAATACGTCGGTGTGAAACCGCACCGACTCATCGAGGTTCTTAACCCACAAGTGCGCGTGCGACAGTTTTTGAAGAGCCATAATATTCCTCCCCTTGGATGGATGGCATTGATGTCAAAGCCCCTGTTGGAGCGTTCTTTCCATGAACATGAGGCGGTCGTTGCCCCACCACATCTGATCTCCCACGATCATCGTGGGCGTACCGAACACGCCGGCCTCATGCGCGGCTTGCGTGCTAGCCTCGTATTGGTCTGCGGCCTCCTGCGAAGAAACCCAAGCCGAAAGCGACTCGGGACTCCAGCCCAAACGATTCGCCAATTCAGCCAGCAACGCAGGGTCGGCCAGATCTGCACCTTCGCCCCAGACCCGGTCCCAACCAGCGCGGATGAAGACTTCGCCCTCGCCCTTAGCCAATGCATAGAGGAAAGCCTTGTTGAGCTTCTCGGAGGCGAGCGACTTCGGGAAGATCAAAGGCACACCATATTTCTCAGCCCAACGGTCGAGATCCTTGCTCAGATAGCGGATCTTCAACGGAAGGCTGACATTGGGTGGGGCGGTGTTCCCCGCCATGAGCTTGAGTTGGGGGAGGTTCACGACATGAGGGCGAAATTCCAGTCCGTATCGCTTGCAGAGCTCCGGCACCTTGTGAAATGCCAGGTAGGCGAAGGGGCTCATGAAGTCGAAGTAAAAGTCAAGCTGCCGACCTGTCACTTTCCGCCCTCTGCCTCAAGCTCGGCAACTAGTTTTGCCCATTGCCGACCGGATTCCCGCGCGCCTTCCAGAACCGTCTCGGGAACCAGATGATAGGGCGGACGACAAGGCCCCGCGACCATCCAGCCTGCCGCGTCCATACGGGCTTTCTCAATACCGATGTTGTAAACTGAGAACTCCTTGAACGAACCGTTGGGGAAGAGTGTCCGATATGTGAGGCCAATTCTGTCGGTCAGTGCTTTGGCACGGGTCCAATCGCCGCTCTTCACCGCCTCCGCCACAAGATCCCGAAGCTGGATCACCGGAGTAGGCCCGCAAACCGCACCACTGGTCCAGAACGCTGTGCAGTGTTCAGGGTCGAGCCGGGCGGCGGCATAATAGTCCACATCAAGCGGCATCAGTCGAATACGGCGCTTGGTCAGGTTCAGGTCGGTATAAAGCGCAGCGGTGTTTATGTACTTTGCGGACACAATCTGCGGAATTTCAGAGATCTGCGCCCAGAAGGCACGCGGGAACTCGAACTTGAATGCCTCGGGGTTGGCGTAAGCACAGATCGCCATGTCCGGGCAGGCTTCGGCCACATCACGAAAGAACTGAACAGCAGTAGGCACATCAGGCTGCACCCACATTGGAAGCCCCAGCATCACCCCGTCAAGCCCGATCTCGCGCGCGGCCTTGGTCATGCTGATGGAGTCGCGGGTATTGAGGGCGGTCGCGCCGCCGAAGATGGGAACGCGGCCGCGCCCCACCTCGACGAGCGTCTGCATGAAACCGCGCTTCTCGTCCCAGGTTGTAGTGGCGCCCTCCCCCAAGGTACCGAGAGAGAGAATCCCGTTCACGCCCGAGGCGATTAGAGCCTCCACGACGCGAGCAGTTTCGTCCAGATCGACCGTGTCCTCTGCGCTCGGGTCCGAAGCGTTGGGCTTGGACGGCGTGGGCATGATTGCCCAGCAACCCGTCACGTCATCGACCGTGAGAAGTTCATGTTTCATGAATTGATATTCCGATTTGCGTGGATTTTCTGTCGGGATCGGCAAGCGCGCGGCCAACGCACGCCATACCCATCGGACTATGCGTTGAGCGGAACCGCGTTTCCTCGGTCCTCCCGCCAAAGCCCAAGCTTCTCTTGACAAACGCGATCGGAGTAAGAGAACATTACGCCATCGCTATCCGCCTCATGCGTGACGGTGTGCCAGCTCGGAACCACGAACAGATCCTTCGGACCCCATTCATAGGTCTTGCCGTTTATGACACTGCGACCGGTTCCTTCAGTGACCACAAACACCGTCGCATCGGTCGATCGGTAAGGCTGCGTCTTGAACCCCTTCGGAAGGAGCTGCAAGCATGGCGAAATCGTCGGCATGGCCCAGCCGCCGTCCACCGGGTTGATATAGCGCATCTTGATACCGTGGAAGGGGTCGATCTCCCCCTGCTTCAAGAGGTGGTCAAGCGCTTCGCGCGAGCGTTCGTAAGGATAGTTGAAGATTGGCGACGATACTCTGGTCGGTTCGTAATCGACCGGAAGCATGTTGGCGCCATAACGCCAGGTGCTGTCTTCGGGCTGGCGGGTGATTGGCTGCTGATCCGCGTGATGCTCTTCAGCGAAGGAGGCGTCGAACACCGACACGATAGGAATGTCGAGACCGTCGAGCCAGATCATCGGCGCGTCGCTGTCGTTGCCGTGATCATGCCAAGCACCGGGCGGGGTGATCACGAAATCGCCGAACTGCATGACTGTACGCTCGCCATCGACCGAGGTATGCGCGCCGCAACCATCCAATACGAAGCGCAGGGCCGACTGGCTATGACGGTGTGCAGGGGCGACCTCACCCGGCATGACGACCTGCAGGCCGGCATAAAGCGAGGTCGTGATCCGGGATTGGCCGCGCAGCCCAGGATTTTCCAGCACGAGAACACGCCGCTCGGCTTCCTCCGCGGTGATCAACCCGCCAGCTTCCAGCAGATAGGACTTGGCTTCGTCGAAATGCCAAAGATGCGGCACGCAACCGCTCCTGGGCTCAGGCGTGATGATATTCGACAGCACAGTCCAGAGCGCAGTATAGGAACTGCTGTCGATTTTGTCGTAGAACGACCTTCGTTCCGCGGTTTCCACAGGCTTCTCGGTAAGCGACATATGATCCTCCGTTTTGCGCCCTCAGACAGAAAGCGTCACATACATATCAGAACTGGAATTCCGGGGTGGTAACGGTGAGGCCGTCAAGATTCGGGGCGAGCCGTATCTGACAAGCAAGCCGACTGCCGTCCTGCCGATTGGCCGCAAATTCCAGCATACTAGATTCACCTTCCCCAACTGGTGGAAGTAGAGGGAGCCAAATGGCATCGACATAGACTTGACAAGTGGCGCACGCACACGCTCCCCCGCAATCCGCGTCAATGCCCGGCACACCCGCCATAGTTGCGGCCTCCATCAACGACTGCCCTTCTTGCGACGAAACCTCACGCCGTTCGCCCGCCGAATCAATAAACACCACTTGGATCGCCACCGGCCTTCTCCTCCCCGCAAAATCGTTCAATACGGCCATAATCCTCACCAAGGGCGCGCAGCGCCGCACATTTCGGAACCGTAAAGATGCGCCTATTCCTCCATTCGCCCGCCCTTTTCACGATCGCCTCCACCCCAGGATAGTAATCCAACAACGGCGTCCGAGAATTAAGCATGCATACTATCTCTTATGCATATCTTCCCACGGGTAGTCAAGCCGATTGATACTCTGGGACCATACCTTGGACCGCCGGTGCATTTTCCGTCATGGCAATGGTTTCGCCGTTTCGTACGCCTGTTCCTGTTTCGCACGATCCATGATGTGGCGCTGATGATCGGCCACGAACGCGCCGGTCGCAGCCCACTACAGATGGCTGCAGCATGATGTCAGGGTTCACGAAACAGGCAGTAGGTCATGTTGATCACTAGCATCTGCTTGGTCATGTTCGGAAATGCGTGAAGCGTGCAGGACGTGAGCCTAAACAATCCGTCCAAGACCTGCCTTGACGCGGCGCAGCGGGATTGAGGATTCTATCGACGCCACGCCTCGGACTTTCGTCAAGCGACCGACGAGGAAGCGCTCGAATTCCTCCAGCCCGGTGGTGGCTACTCGCAGCAGGTAATCCCGGTTTCCGGTCATCAGCCAGCAGTCGACAACCTGGGGGAAGGTGGCAATCGCGGCCTCAAACGTGGCCAGCGCCTCGTCCACCTGTTTGTCCAGTTGTACCGAGACAAAGACCGTAAAGCCGAAACCGAGGGTGGCCTCGTTGATCAGTGCGGCGTAGCCGGTGATGACACCGATTTCTTCCAGATGGCGCAGGCGGCGGGCGGTTGGAGAAGGGCTCAGGCCGATCCGGGCGCTCAAATCGTTGATTGTAAGGCGGCCATCATTATGCAGGACGCGCAGGATCTCTGAATCGAAGTGATCTAGTTTGGCGGGCATCAGCGCAAATCTCTCCATTCGTGGCGATACGAGCCAATTATCAGGAATGATGCGCTCATAATAGCCGGGAAAACGCGCCTTCGTGAAGATAGTATGCCCGTAAGAATTAATCCTCAGGAACAGTCGCGATGACCGATCTCAAGACTATCGAACAACGCTTGTTGTGGCTGTCCCACTGGATGATCCATCATGCCAACCACATCCGCCCCAAGGTGGACGGCATCAAGATCGGCGGTCATCAGGCCTCTTCGGCTTCGATGGTCTCGATACTGACCGCCCTTTATTTCTCGGCGCTCCGCCCGCAGGACCGGGTC
This sequence comes from Neorhizobium phenanthreniclasticum, assembly GCF_040066075.1. Classification (NCBI taxonomy): domain Bacteria; kingdom Pseudomonadati; phylum Pseudomonadota; class Alphaproteobacteria; order Hyphomicrobiales; family Rhizobiaceae; genus Neorhizobium; species Neorhizobium phenanthreniclasticum. The sequence goes on along the minus strand of NZ_JBEAAL010000030.1, from coordinate 64,784 downwards.
GCGGTGAAGCCCCATGCCTCGCCGGTGTTCCATGCGATTCAATATCTGATGGGCAATATGGACCTTGCGCGAATGGAAAACTTCCGCGGCTTTGAGGGCGTGCAATCCTATCCCTCGCGCACCAAGGATGTCGATGATGTGGATTTCTCCACGGGGTCGGTTGGTCTGGGTGTGGCGATCACCTCTTTTGCCGCGATCATCCAGGATTACATCTCGGCGAAGTCCTGGGGCCAGACCTTGCCCCTTGGGCGCATGGTGGCGCTGGTCGGCGATGCCGAGCTTGATGAAGGCAACATCTATGAGGCGTTGCAGGAGGGCTGGAAGAATGATCTTCGCAATTGCTGGTGGATCATCGACTACAACCGGCAGTCGCTGGACGGTATCGTGCGCGAGGGCCTTTTTGCCCGGGTCGAGGCGATCTTCGAAGCTTTCGGTTGGGATGTCGTGCGGGTCAAATACGGGCGGCTGCAACGCGCGGCTTTTGCAGAGCCGGGGGGCCGCGCGCTGCGTGACTGGGTCGATGATTGCCCGAACCAGCTGTATTCGGCGCTGACTTTCATGGGCGGGGCCGTCTGGCGCAAGCGGCTGATGGAGGATTTGGGCGATCAGGGCGATGTGACCCGGCTGATCGACAGCCGGTCCGACGATGAACTGGCGACCCTGATGGAGAACCTTGGCGGAAACTGCGTGGAAACCATGGCGGAGACCTTTGCCGCCATCGACCATGATCGCCCGGTCTGTTTTCTGGCCTATACGATCAAGGGCTGGGGCACGCCGATTGCGGGCCACAAAGACAACCACGGCGGTTTGATGACCAAGAGCCAGTTTGAAAGCTGGCAGAGCCATATGGGCGTGCCCACCGGCCAAGAGTGGGACAAGTTCGCCACCATTGCGGACCCTGAGGCGTTCCAGAGCTATCTGGACAGGGCGCCCTTCTTCAGCAAGGGCCGCCGCCGCCATCACGACACGAAACTGCCGGTGCCCGTCATCGAGCTTTCAACCTTCCGTGAGATTTCCACCCAAATGGCCTTCGGTAAGATCCTCGATGACCTGTCGAAGGGGGACAGCGAACTTGCCGCGCGGATTGTCACCACATCGCCGGATGTGACGGGCACGACCAATCTGGGACCTTGGGTCAACCGGCGCAAGCTGTTTGCGCGGAAGGCGCAGGCGGATACTTTCACCGAACACCGCATCCCTTCAACCGCGAGATGGGAGTTCACGCCTGATGGGCAACATATCGAACTCGGCATCGCAGAAATGAACCTGTTTCTCCTTTTAGCAGCGGCGGGCTTGTCGCACAGCCTGTTCGGCAAACGGCTGATTCCGATTGGAACGGTCTATGATCCTTTCGTTTATCGCGGCCTCGATGCGCTGAACTATGCCTGCTATCAGGACGCTCGCTTCATGATCGTGGGGACTCCGTCCGGCGTCACGCTGGCTCCGGAAGGCGGTGCGCACCAATCCATCGGAACGCCGCTGATTGGAATTGCGCAGGATGGGCTGGCGGCCTTCGAACCCGCTTTTGCCGACGAATTGGCAGTCATAATGGCTTGGGCCCTCGACTATCTGCAAAGGGATGGCGAAGCTTATGTGGACGAACGCACTTGGCTTCGAGACGAGACCGGCGGGTCTGTCTATCTGCGCCTATCGACGAACCCGCTTGAGCAGCCCGGCAAGCGTCATGACGACGCCTTTCGTCAAGGGGCCATCGACGGCGGCTATTGGCTGCGCAAGCCAGGGCCGAATTGCGAAGTGGTCATCGCCTATCAAGGCGTCATCGCACCCGAGGCAATTTCGGCCGCTGCCATTCTTGGCGAAAACCGCCGTGATGTTGCGGTTCTGGCTGTAACATCAGCTGACCGCCTGAATTCGGGTTGGACCGCAGCGCAACGGGCACGGGCGCACGGGAACGCGCAAGCCCTGTCAACTGTTGAACGGCTGTTCGCGCAACTGCCGCCACATTGCGTGATCGTAACGATCATCGACGGGCACCCGGCAACGCTGGCATGGCTGGGTTCCGTCAAAGGCCATCGCGCCATCTCGCTTGGCGTCGAGAATTTCGGCCAGACCGGTACAATCGGCGACCTCTATCGTCATTATGGCATAGACGCGCGCAGCATTGCCAACCTTGTCATGGGCCTGACGCCCGGCCCTGACGTCAGGCGCTATGTCTGAATTCATCTGAGATTCTGCGCCTCCCCCTTGACGGATGTAGGTTAACAACATCGGACTGGTCGCTTCCACCAATCCAAACTCATCACATACGGTCGCCGCTATCGCATCGCCTTATAGCGCGACGATCAGGGTTCTTTCGCAATCTATGTGCCGCCGACACTGCATATGACAGCAATGCGCTTCGCACTTTCCTCATCGCGCGCGGTGCCGAGCCTGTGATCCCCAACAATCCAACCCGAAAACAGATCCAGCCCTTCGACCCTGAGGCCTATAAGCGCAGGAATATCATCGAACGCACCTTCTGCCGCCTCAAGGATTGGAGACGCGTCGCAACTCGATATGACAAGCTCGCAACCAACTTCACAGCAACATGCTACATCGCCGCCATCTGAGCGATGAAGCCTGCGTGAAGCGCTTGGGCTGGATGCCGTGGTCGTCGGCGACCACCTCCGGGTGCGGCTGGAAGAGAAGGTTCCTGTCCACGGGGAACTCTTCTTGAAGGTCGCAGCTCGATGGACGAGTCCACCTCGGAAGAGTGCAGGCTCGTCGCCACCGGTGACCGGCTTGTTCCGTTCGATCAGCGCCGCAGGATCGGCGCGTGCCGTTCCCATGCTCATGCCGCTGCACACCACAGGATCAATCATCCAGAAATCGAGATCGAGACACACGTCGGCCCCAAAAGCTTCAAAAACCGACCTGTCGCGAGTTCTTCGACGCGGCGAATGGAAACCCTCTGGGCGAAATACGGATGCCAGCGATAATAGACCTCGACTTCATCGCCGACATGGGCAGAATTAACGGGCATTGCTACCGGCAGAAAATCCTGGCTGTTCAGCGACACCGTGGACGGAGCCAGGGCAAGTGCTGTCTACAGTCCGATGCTGACGTGCCGCGCCTGCGGCATCGAACGCCTGGCCTACTGCGCTATGTCCTCAGCGAATTGCCACAGCGCGCCACAGACGCCGACATCACTGATTTGCTGTCCTTCAACTTCGCCAAAACTACCGCTACCTGATCAAAAGCCACCGGAGGACACGCCCGTCCGGTCAAGCGGACCGCGTCAACGCGCATGGAAATGAGCGTTTACGGTAGATATTGCCCCGCTTGGTGACGCTGAGTAGCCGCGGCTTCCCGCCTGTCGTCATCTGCTTCGGCACGAGACCGAGCCAAGCTGGGACGTCGCGGGCTTCGCGAAACGCCTCACCGTCTCCAACATCTGCAACGAGCGCAGTCGTGCCAAGGACGCCGATGCCCGGGATCGAGGTCAGACGGTTCACAGCTTCGTCAGTCCGCGCATGCTCACACAGATCGTCATTCAAAGCATCGATACGCTCGTCGAGCGGCTGCCACTTAGCTCGCATGTCCCCGATGAACCTTAAAATGCGGATGATACGTGTAGTGACGCCTTTATTTGCTTGGTCTTTCTCCGCATAGCTTGTATCAATTCCTATCAGAAGGCCTCATGTCCTTCTGATAGCTCTAGATTGCAGGCAGCATCAAACGGTGTTGCGCCATAGGTGGACAGGTGAGAATAAGGAGATTGTTGGGCAACGAAAGTTTGATCGAGCGTCAACCAGCCGAAACCACGGGAAAAGAAGACGATTTTCGAGTTCTTACTGATCATCCCGCGCATCTGATTCGGCGTAGCTACCAAGTCTTTCTGTATGCTTTTGACGAGGCCATGGCTGGCCTGAAGCTATCGCCTGTGAGCTGGATCATTATCGCAACAACGCACAGCTTCCCAGGCCTTTCAGTTACGGAAGTGGCCCGGCGCGCCGCAGTTGACAAGGCCAGTTGCGGACGAACAGCGAGCTCTCTCGAGAGGCGAGGTTTGCTTCGGATCAAGAAGAGTGATACGGATCAAAGACAGAAACTGCTGGACCTCACTCCCGCCGGAGAGTTACTCTACGCCAAGGCGTTCGGTCGTGTCGAAAGGTTGAGGTCGCTGCTGTTGGATGATCTCGCTCTTGAGGAGCAACATCAGCTACTTACAACGCTTACGGTATTTCTTCGGGCTACAGGTAAGAACACGCGCCCATCAATTCCCGCAGCGCTGGAATCCGAGATGAATTGACACAGCCACAGGGATTGAAACCGGCCACCCAAAGCGGTGATGGCCGGTTTTTTATCGACTTCAGGTGACGTCGATCTCCATTGATCCAATCCGGTCAATCCAGGCATGGATCTTGTTGCCCGGCTCAACCTGCCCGACTCCCTCGGGCGTCCCGGTGAAGATGACGTCGCCCACTTCCAGTGTATAGAATCGGCTGGCCATCTCGATGAGTTCCGGCACGCTCAGCACAAGATCACGCGTATTCGCCTTCTGCCTGGTGACGCCGTCCACCTTCAGTTCGAAGTCGAGCTGGGACGGATCGACGATTTCATCGGCAGTTACAAGCCACGGACCCAGCACCGAATAGCTATCTATGGACTTGCGCATGCTGCGCTCCTCGGCGCCGCGCACCGTCATGTCAAGCCCGATCGCATATCCTGCGACGTGCTCCAGCGCGCGCTCCGCCGACACCCGGTCGGCGCGTTTGCCGATGACGACCGCGAGTTCGATTTCGTGATCGCTGCGGCGATCAGGGAAGCGCAGCGTCACCGGCTCGGAGGGGCCGATAAGACTGCTGGTGGCCTTTAGAAACAGGCCCGTCTCGTGAATCACCCGCACCTGGGCTGCATTGCCTTGGTGTAGATCCTTCTGCGCGCGCGCCTCTTCCAGGTGCTTGACGTAGTTCACAGGCGCCGCGACAAGCTTGCCGGGGTTTGCAATGGGTGAATCGAAAGCCAGCTCAAGGGCGAGCCGACGCTCTCCGGTCTTGGCAGCCTCAAAGAATGCTTCCTTGAGTTGATCGAGATGGGCGATCAACGGGTCATACCGCGGCAACGGGTAGCGCACCTGCGGCAAGAGGTCGAGGGCCGAGGTTACATCGACAACCTCACCGTCCTGAACAAGACCGATACGGTTCTTGTGGAAGCGACAGATCTTCATTTTTTCTCCTTATCAACTTGCGCCCATGATAGCGGGCCACCCATGGATTGCCCGTTATCATGAGAATACCTCAATGCCCGCGGTCATCGCGGATCAAGCCAGCCGTACCGGGAATTGCTCCAACCCCCTGAACCGCGTGCTGCGCTGAAAGCGTGTCTCGCCGTTGCGGACCATGGTCGGTAGTTCCTTCAGCACGGCGGCAATGGCTATCGGCGCCTCCATCCTCGCAAGTGGTCGACCCAGGCAGACATGGATCCCCGCACCAAACGCGACATGATTGTTCGGACGCCGCGCAAGATCAAGCTTGTCGGGGTTCTCGAAGATCCGCTCGTCCCTGTTCGCCGAGGCTTGGGCAAGAACCACCTCGGTGCCAGCCGGGATCGTGCCATTTCCACTGGCAAGCTCCACATCGTTCACCGTGCGCCGTCCCTGAAGCTGAAGCGGTGTGATGAAGCGAATCAGCTCTTCGAGTGCCGTAGGCAGAGGGACCGCGCCCTCACGCAGTTGCTGTTTGCTCTCGGGGTCGTCCATCAGGAAATGCACCGCCTGAGAGATGAGGTTTGTGGTGGTCTCATGGCCGCCATTGAGCGTCACGATGCACATATGCAGGATTTCGGCGTCGCTGACTTCAACGCCCTCACGCTGAGCCGCAGCCATCGCGCAAAGGATACTCTCGGCCGGGTCGATCGTGGCGCGCGCCTTGACCTCATCGAGAAAAGGTCGCAGATAGCCCATGAACTCCGTGACCGCTTCATGGCCCTGTTTGATTGCTTCGGCCGGCACCTGCGGGTTAAGTGGGAAAAGCACTTTGCGCCCCACGCCCTGGATATAGTCGGCATCTTCAACCGGAACGCCGATGACCCTGCAAATAAGTGCTACCGGGATCCGGAACGCGAAATCTCGCACGAAATCGAACTCGCCCATTTGCTTGACCTTCTTGATCTCACGATCAATCACGTCTTGGGTAAAGTCTGTCAGAGACTTGATGGACGTCTGAGAGAAGAAGGGGTTGACGATATCGCGCAACCGGTCGTGATCGGGGTTGTCACGGAACAGCATCGTCGATGTGTGATGCTCAAGCAGGGGCCCCTTGCCGAATTTCTTCTCAAAATACTCGCCCTTGTAAACGAGACCTGACAGGTCTCGCCATACCTGGCGCACATCGTCGTAGCGGGTTAAAAGAACGGTGCCGTCTTCTTGCTGGTGAACCGGGTCACCATCGCGCAAAAGACGAAAATATTTGCTTGGATCGTCGAAATAGTCATCCGGCGGGGACAAGAGGTTGAAAGCACGAGCTTTCTCTACAATCCTCTGATCGATTTTCGTGTCTCCGGTCATTCTTTCCTCCCAGCGCTCTTCATTATAATCAGCTTGATTCATAGGCAGTCGTAAGCATGCTGTCAATTTTCAACTTGGACTCTGCCTTGTTTTTGTCGCCGTCCTCTACGCCGATCCCGTTCCGACTGCAATTCGCGCCCGGCAGGGCTTGGACGGCGGCAGCGATCGGCGCCAAAGCTACAAGGTCCACTCCGGTTTCCACGCCGTAATCCTGGAACAGACTCACGAGATCCTCGGTGGCGACGTTGCCGCTGGCGCCGGGGGCATAGGGGCAGCCGCCGAGCCCGCCAATCGCGGAATCGAAGACGCGCACACCCTGATCATAGCTCGCGCGCACATTTGCCGTGCCGTGGCCGTAGGTATCATGTGCATGCATCGCCCAGGCGGAAACGGCGGGGAAGCGCGCCATCGCCGCCTCGAACAATTCCGCGACCTGCGCCGGTTCGCCGCGACCGGTCGTGTCGCAAAGGCAGATCTCGGCATCGGGGCAGATTTCCAGCGCGCGTCCCAGAATTGCGAGGACAGCGCTGGCCGGAGTCACGCCTTCGAATGGGCAATGGAATGCAGTGGCGAGGTTGAACCGCATCCGCAGGCCGTCGGGCGCCTGGGCGACGAGCCGGGCGTAATCGGCGAGGGCCTCATCCGGCGTGGCGCGCACGTTCGATCGGCTGTGGCTTTCCGAAACCGAGATGACATAGGACAGGAACCGCGCCCCCGCCGTGATTGCCTTCTGGCCATAGCGGGCATTGGGGACCAGCACCTGCGGCACAACACGGCCCTGGGCCAGAACATCGGCCAGAACTTCGCCTGCATCGGCGAGTTGCGGAATGGCGCGCGGACTGACGAAGGAGGTGATCTCCATCCGCTTCACGCCCGCGGCGGCAAGCTCGCGGATCACGGCGATCTTGGTCTCGGTCGGGATGAAGGGACCGATGTTCTGAAAGCCATCGCGGGGGCCGACTTCAACGATCTGGACGGCGGTCATGCTATTACTCCCTTCTGGTAGAGCAACTTGATTTCATCCTTCGAATAGCCCGCAATCTCGGCCAGAACCGCTTCGGTATCTTGCCCGACATCCGGGCCGGTGCAACGGATCGCGCCGGGGGAATCGGGGAAATGCGGCACAATGCCGGGATGAAGCAGGTTGCCATGGCGCGGATCGCTGACTTCGCGCACCATGCCCCGCGCGCGGAACTGCGGATCATCGGCAATTTCTGCCGCAGTATAGATCAGCGTCGAGGGGATGTCTGCCTTGGCCAGAAGCTCTGCAAGTCGCCCGGCATCGAACTGGCGGGACCAGGCGGAAATCGCCTCGTCAAGCTCGTCCACATGCTTGAGGCGGCCCGCATTGCTCTGCAACTCCGGCCTTGCCGCCAGATCCGCGCGCCCGATCAGCGCCGTCAGGCGCTGAAAAAGCAGATCGGAATTCGCGGCGATGATGACCCAGCGGCCATCCGCCGAGGGATAGGCACTGGTGGGTGCCGCCGACGCGATCCGCGCCCCGACGGGTTGACGCACAAGCCCGAGCGCGCCATATTCCGTGACGATCCCTTCCATCAGCGACAGGACGGCTTCTGTAAGGGCGATATCGACGGTGCAGATCTGGTCATCGTCGGCGCCACGGCTGTCCGTCCGACCGTCTCGGCGCAAAAGACCGGCGAGAACGCCGATCACTGCATAAAGTCCGGCAACGGAATCGCCGATGCTGATGCCTACGCGTGGCGGCGGCATATCGGTCGTGCCGGGCGGATGGTCGGTCAGGTGGCGCAATCCCCCGATCGCCTCGCCAATGACGCCGAATGCAGCACGGTCACGCATCGGGCCGGTCTGTCCATATCCCGAGACATGGGCCACTACGAGACCCGGCCTCAGTTCCTGCAGCCTTTTAAGATCGAAGCCGAGACGCGCCAGACCGCCGGGGCGCTGATTCTCGATCAGCGCATCAGAGCGCGCGATGACACGTCCCACGGCCTCGACCCCTTCGGGGCTTTTGAGATCGACCGCGACCGAACGCTTGTTGCGACCATGAACGCTCCACCACAGCGACGCACCGTTGGATTGCGCGCCCCAGCCCCGCACAGGATCCCCATCGGGCGGTTCGATCTTGATGATTTCGGCGCCAAGATCGCCGAGAACGCGAGTGGCGAACGGAGCGGCAATGAAGTGGCCGATTTCGACAATGCGGATGCCGCTAAGGGGTGGCGGGGCTTCTGGTCTGGTGTCCATGTGTCCTCTTCGAGATATCCGGCGTCTCACTCGCTTCAGGAGAGTCCGGCTTCTGTCGGTATTGCGTCATACCGCATCTGGTTGATGTGCTGGCGCGGCGTCGCGGAAAGCGGGCAGCGCGTCGGCCGCCTGGAATATCCTCGCGATGGTGGGCCAGCGGCTTGTATCAATGTCGAAACGTCGGTTGTTCCAGACCTGCGCATAAAGGCAGCAATCAGCGAACCCCGGCGTGTCACCGTGGCAGAAACGGCCGGTGCGACTGTCTTGCGCCAGCATGATTTCGAGCGGGTCAAAGGTGGTTGCGACCCATTCGGTGAACCAGGCTTTCTGCGCGGCCTCGTCGGCGCCGAATTGCTCGGCCAGGCGGGTCAGGACGCGCAGGTTGTTCAGGGGGTGGATCTCGCAGGCGATCATGTATGAAAGCGCGCGCACGCGCGCGCGCGCGTCTGCCCCCTCAGGCAAGAGCTGCGGCCCGGGCTGGGTTTCGTCGAGCCATTCGATAATGGCAAGCGACTGCACGAGAACCTGGCCATCGTCGCGTTCCAGAACCGGCACAAGTCCGGCAGGGTTCATTGCCAGGAATTCGGGCGTGCGGGTTTCTCCCTTGCGCAGGACATAGGGCACATAGTCATAGGCGACGCCCTTGAGGTTGAGGGCAGCGCGCAGCCGCGTCGAGGTCGATGAGCGGAAGAAATTGTGAAGGCGGAAGGTCATCCGACGGGTCCCTTCGCGCGCGGTCCGATGGTCGTGGTGATCTCTCCCAGCCGACTGATCGAGACGACGCATACATCGCCCACCTGCATCGCGCCGACACCCGCAGGCGTGCCTGTCATCACCAGATCGCCGGGCCGGATCTCCATCGACCGCGACAGGATCGAGATGATCTCTGGCACCGACCAGATCAGGTCTTGCAGATCGGCGCTTTGCTTGACGGTGCCATTCAGCGTCAACTGGATCCGGCCATGCTCGGGCTTGCCGACCGGCGCGCCAGTGTGGATCGGACCTATCACCGCCGAGCGATCAAACGACTTGCCCCAGTCCCAGGGCCGGCCTGCCGCGCGAGCAGCAAGCTGCAAGTCCCGCCGCGTCAGGTCGTTGCCGATGGCGTAGCCGAAGATGTGGTCGCGCGCCTGTTCCTCGGGAATATCCGTGCCAGCCTTGCCGATGGCGATCACCAGTTCGGCTTCATAGTGGAAGTTCTGCGTTTCGGGCGGATAGGCGACGGTCTGCCCATCTTCGACAACGGCATCGGCGGGTTTGGTGAAGAAAAACGGCGGATCGCGGTCCGGATCCTTGCCCATCTCTCGCGCATGCTCTGCATAGTTGCGTCCGACGCAGAAGACCCGACGCACAGGAAAACGCTCATCCCGACCGGCGATAGGCAGGCTGACGGCAGGAGGCAGCGGGAAGCTGTAATTCATGGAGGTTATTGTCCTTTCCTCGTGGTTGTAATTCAGCGATGTGGCATCGTAGGATGCATTTATCCCGGCACCATCGCCCTGCGCAGCCACTGAAGTGCCACCATGATTGCGACACCCAGGCCATGGAGCATGAGGGTGTACCCGCCACCCAATGCTTCCGGCATAAGAAGCAGCACTCCGCCAAAGCCCAGGACTGCGCGTTCGTAGCCTGACAACATGCCCCCGAACCAGCCAACCATGGCGGCGGATATGGCATAGACCCCAATTGCCGCGGCAGACGCGGCCAGAAAGATTTCAACCGGGGTTCCCTGCATCAGCAGGGCGGGCGTGACCACGAAGATGAAGGGAATGATGTAGGCTGTCCAGCCGAGGCGCATCGAGACGAATGCGGTCTGCATCGGCGGGGCCCCGGCCAGCGCGGCGGCGAAGAAGGCGCCGATGCCGACAGGCGGGGTCACCATTGACATCATGCCCAGGTAGAAGATGAAGAAATGGGCGGCCATCGGTGTGATCCCGGCCTCTACCAGAGGCGGGGTAAGAAGGACCGCCAGCAAAAGATAGACGGCAACCGTCGGCATCCCCATGCCAAGAACAACACTGGCAACGGCCGTGAGGAACAAGAGCAGCGGAAGGTTGCCCCGACCGATCTCGGCCAGCGCGAAGGTGCCGACAAAACCCAGCCCGGTGATGTTGAGAACGCCAATGATGAAGCCGGCGGCAGCGGCGATCATCAGGATCTCGGTCATGGAGATGCCGGCGTCGGCGAGCGATTGCCAGATCATCCGCAGCGTGATGCGCCGACCACCGTAGCCGTATGCGATGCCGCAGATCAGGGCAACGCCGGCCGCCCAGAGTGCCGCCGTTTCCGGCCGCTGGCCCAGCCAGAACATGCCGATCACGATCACGGCAAACGGCAGGATGAAGATACCCCCGCGACGCAGAGTGCCGAGCGCAGAAGGAATTTCATCCTCATGCAGGGGGGCGATATTGGCCTTGGCGGCCTCAAGATCAACCTGACAGTACACCGCAAAGTAATAGAGCGCGGCCGGGATGATCGCAGCAATGGCAATCTGCGCATATGAAACGCCGAGGAAATCGGCCATTAGGAAGGCGACTGCCCCCATGACCGGGGGGGCGATCTGCCCTCCGGTCGAGGCGACGGCCTCGACTGCGGCAGCCATCTGGGGCCGATACCCCGAGCGGATCATCAGTCGGATGGTGACCACCCCGGTCGCGACTATGTTGGAAACCACGACCCCGGAAATCGTGCCAAAAAGCGCCGAGGCGAGAATCGAAATTTTGGCCGCGCCGCCGCGGCGACGCCCCAATGCGGAAAGCGCGATGTCGTTGAAGAACTCGCCACCGCCCGCCCGCACGAGGATCTGCCCGAACAGCACGAACGCGGCAACGACCGTTACGGACACATTCATGGTAAGCCCGAGCATGCCGTTGGCATCGAAGGCGATATAGGACAACAGACGATCCGGAGAGACCTGTCGCGTCTGCATCGCACCCGGAACCAGGTGGCCGATCATCCCGTAACCGACAATGAAGAGCACCACCAGAACCAGGGTCCAGCCCACGACCCGGCGCAACCCCTCGAGCACCAGCAGAGCCAGCCCAATGGCCATTGCCACGATATCGGCGGGAGCGGACATCACACGAGAGACGATATCGGCGTAGTTCACCGCAACATATAGAGAAAGGAACAGCCCCAGAACCGCAAGAATCCAGTCATTGGAACTGCCACCAGGCACCGGATCATTCTCGCCGCCGCTGCCCAGATCTCTCTCGCCGACGCTTCTTCTGTCGATCAGGAACACAAGGCCCAGGCCAAGCCCCAGAGCGACTGCCAATATCTGTTCGACATAGACGTTCAGCCCGAGGCGGCTGGGCGCGTCAAACCCAACGGAAATGGCCAGAAGCGAAAGTGCCACCGCCTGTGTATGGACAGCGATACGACGAATCGTCGGCGTCCGGGTGCCAGTTGTTTGAGCCAAGACCCACTCCCTCCGAGTTGAGCGAACACAAAAACAAGGACCGGGCAGGTAAGTCTCCCGACCCGGCACACAGTCATAGTCTTGTCAGTCAACAGGACGGATGGCGACGCCACGCTGGGCAAAGAAGGCCACCGCAGCAGGATGATATTCCACACCCGGGTAATCGACATAGGCGGTATCCAGGTTCATCATGCGAAGCGGAGGATAGGAATCACCGATCGCATCCACATTATCGAAGATCGCGGCCAGCAGCGCCGTGACCTGTTCGTCGGAAACATGGGCACCGGCAACAAGGACATTGTCCCATGTCAGCATCATTATCGGTGCTTCGATACCCACCCGAACCGGCGAGGGTGTAACCTCCGAGAAGTAATAGGCCGGGCGGTATTTGCGTATCGCCTTGAGCGCCTTTTCATCCGAGGCGACCTGAAGATAGCGGACCCCGCCTACCGTCGCGCCAACCTCGGCGACCTTCGGCCCGCCCACCGCGAAGAAGGCCGCATCCGTCAGGCCCGAGGCCAAAGCATCGGCACCGCGAATGATGTCGGGGATCGGCATTTGAACCACTTCGTCATAGCTGATCCCGTCCGCCTCGAGAAGCGCACTCACCAGCGGACGGTTCAGCGGGAAAGCCTCCCAGCCCGCGGGCACACGCTTCCCGGCGAGATCGGACACGCGCGTCATGCCGGAATCCGCCCGGACGAACAGCCCCACCGCAAAGGGATTGATCTTCGCCAAGACACGCAGATTCGGCAGCGGCGCAGAGTAATCACCCTCCCCCGCGACCGCGACGATCATGTCATTGATGTCAGTAAGTGTGAATTCTGCGTCCTTGCTGTCCACGGCCTGAAGCATCTGTGCGTTTCCGCTATACGCCTGGACCACCAGCCGCCCGCCATCGCTCCTCTGGGCCTGGGCCGAGATGACCGAAGCCATCGTATTCCAGACCGAACCCGCAGGAGGTGTCGTGATCGACGCAACCTGAGCGGAGACACCGCCCGTCGCCGTCGCCGCAACCATCATCGCGCCTGCTATGCGCGCACAAAATGTATTCATCTCCTTGGCCTCCCTCTGACTGCACTCCCCCAACAGATTTGCCTTATGCCCGCCCCGGCATTCATTGTAAAGCATGCTTTTCTTATTGCCAGGGTCGCCTGGAACGGATAAATGTAAACAAGGACGCATGGTCTGCATTAAGTGGACAAGGCGGACATCGAAGCCACAGGGAGGAGTTTAGATGAACGTAAGAACGATTGCGGGCGCCGCTGGCGCTTATTCCGATGCCGAAATTCTTGCAATGGTCGACGAGAAGGGCGGTAAGTACGATCCTAAGATTTATGTTGACGAGGCCCTTTATCGTCTTGAGCTTGAGCGCATTTTTGCGCGCACCTGGATTTGCATGGGTCACGAATCGCAAATCCCGAAGCCGGGCGACTTCACGACCGCCTACATCGGCGAGGATCCTGTGGTCGTTGTGCGCCAGAAGGACGCCAGCATCCGGGTGTTCCTAAACCAGTGCCAGCACCGCGGAATGAGGATCTGCCGGGCCGATTCGGGCAACGCTAAGTCCTTTACATGTACCTACCATGGTTGGGCATACAATCAGGGTGGCGATCTGGTAAGCGTACCGATGGAGAAGGAAGCCTTCGGTGGTTGCCTGAACAAGGCGGAGTGGGGACCGAAGCAGGCGCGCGTCGAAACCTACAAGGGCCTGATTTTTGCCAACTGGGACGCCGACGCGCCTCCGCTCGACGAATACCTGGGTGACGTCAAATTCTATATGGACATTATGCTCGACCGCTGTGAGGAGGGGACCGAGGCGATCCCCGGCATCCAGAAGTGGGTCATTCCCTGCAACTGGAAGTTCGCGGCAGAGCAGTTCGCTTCGGACGCTTATCATGCAGGCACCACCTCACACCTGTCCGGCATCATGGCGGGCGTGCCGGAAGATGTGGATATTACCCAGGTTGCCCCTCCGACGGAGGGCTTGAATGTCCATTTGGAGAACGGACACGGGTGCGGCTTGTTCCTGCGTAACCCGATGTTTTACATGACAATTCTCGGACCGAAGGTGACGGAATACCTGACGACCGGGCCGGCTTACGAGGAGACCGTGCGCCGTTTGGGTCAGGGACGGGCAGATGTACATCTTTGCCATACCAACGTCTTCCCGAACCTGTCGTTCCTGGCAGGGATTAACACGGTCCGCATGTGGCAGCCTCGCGGTCCAAACGAGATCGAGGTCTGGACGTTCACTGTCGTTGACAAAACTGCCCCGCAGGAGATCAAGGACGAATGGCGTCGCAACACATCGCGCACATTCTCGGCGGGTGGCGTGTTCGAACAGGATGATGGCGAAAACTGGTGCGACATCCAACAAGTGCTGCGCGGTCATGTTGCTCAAAACCAGAAGTTCAACATCGAGATGGGAACACATACGGTGACGGCCGATAATCCTGAGGGCTTCCCCGGGCTGAGCTTCGCCTACACCTATAGTGAGGAGTCGGCGCGCGGCCTGTACCGCTACTGGACCGAGATCATGACAGCACCGGATTGGCCTGCCATCCGTCGGAGCCAGCAAAGGCCGCTCGCCGCGGAGTAACGTTCAACCGGCGGAAATGTCTGCATATGTATCAAACGTCTGCCGACGCTGTCGGCAGATAGTTCTGCACTGAGGGAGGAAAAAATGCTCGATGACACTTTCAAGGCTGCCTTCGAAAGCAAGCCCAAGGTCGTTTCTCTGGAACTTCAGCACGAAGTCGAACAGTTCCTGTATTGGGAATCCAAGCTTCTGACGGATCGCCGTTACAAAGAGTGGTTCAGTCTTTTGGCTGAGGACATTCACTATTGGATGCCGATCCGTTCAACGAAAATCATGCGCGAAGTGGCACAGGAATATACGGATGAGCAAGGCTTTGCTCATTTCGACGACAACTGGCACACGATGAAAGGCCGGATCCGCAAGATCCTGTCGGATGTGGGGTGGTCCGAAAACCCGGCCTCTCGCTTGCGCTATCTGATCAGCAACGTCATGCTCGTTCCCGAGAATGAGAACACGATCAATGTCATTTCGGCGTCGATGGTGTACAGGACGCGGCAGGAGCGCCAGCTCGACGTTTTCGCTTGTGAGCGACGGGATGTCCTGCGTCGGGTTGAAACCGAAGCGGGCTTCGAGATTGTGCGCCGCACGATCCTGATCGACCAGAGCACAATCCTGTCGAACAATCTCAGCTTTTTCTTTTAATGGGGTAAAAATGGCGTGGATGAAGGTGTTCCCTTCGGCAGATGTGTCGGAGGGAGAGATGAAGGTATTCGAAGGTGGCCCTGAGCCGATACTGGTGTGCCGAGTGGACGGCGAAATACACGCCGTCCAAGACACCTGTACGCATGACACATGGTCACTCGCGGACGGTTTTATCGAGGACGGAGTTATCGAGTGCAGTCTGCACTTCGCGAAATTTTGCGTCAGAACCGGCAAGGTGAAGGCCCTGCCTGCTTGTGAGGCACTCAAGGTGTTTCCTGCAAAGGTCGACGGCGACTTCATATACATTAACTGCTGAGAAGCAGCGTTAAAATACGGGAGGAATTACAATGCAACTCAAGGATCAAGTCGCGCTCGTGACGGGCGGAGGGTCCGGTCTTGGACAAGCCATCGTCGAACGCTTCGTCGAGGAAGGCGCGCGTGTCGCAATCTTCGACCGCTCGCAGGAGCGCATCGATGAGGTCGTGAAGGCACTCGGCGACAAGGTTGTTGGCATCGCGGGTGATGTGCGCGAGGTGGCTGACAACAATCGGGCGGTTGCCGAATGTCTCAAGGCCTTCGGCAAGCTCGACACGTTCATCGGCAACGCCGGCATCTGGGACTATTCGAAAACCATGGTTTCGACAGAAGATGGCGACTTGTCATCTGCTTTCGACGAGATGTTCGGCATCAACGTCAAGGGCTATGTCCTAGGGGCCAAGGCGGCATTGCCCGCGCTTTACAAGACCAAGGGCCACATGATTTTCACTGCTTCGAACGCGTCCTTCTATCCTGGCGGTGGCGGTGTTCTTTACACCGCGACGAAGCATGCAGTGGTCGGCATGATCAAGCAGATGGCGCATGAGTTCGCACCGTATGTGCGGGTGAACGGTATCGCGCCGGGAGGTGTTGGCGGAAGCAACCTCGCCGGAACCAGTGCGCTTTCACAACAGGGAATCAAGTTTTCCGATATTCCGCTCGACGACCTGATGAAGCAGATGCTGCCACTTGAGCGCGCATTTAATGCGCGGGAATATGCCGGTGCCTACGTCTTCTTTGCCAATCGTCGCGACAATACGCCAGGCACCGGCGGCGTCCTAAATTTCGATGGCGGTATCGGTATGCGGGGCTTCGCCTCTCCGAACATGGGTGCGGATCTCGTTGAAAAGTTCGGCGCAATCTAACCAAGGAAGCGCGCCGGATAGTGCGCGCGGTTGAGACTGGACCGTTCTCCAGACAGATCTTCGCGCAACCGTCTGGTCGGCGCGAGCCCCAAGAGTAGCGACACAAACTCCATAAGGACATGGCATGACTATTCAGCTCTATATCGACAACGAGCCCCGGAATGCTACAGGCAACGTCACATTTGAACGCCGCTCACCGGTAAGTGGCGAGGTCGTGACGCAGGGCGCGGCCGCGAATCCGCAGGATGCCGTGGCGGCGATCGAATCCGCCGAGCGCGCATTTGCATCCTGGTCGCAGACTGGCCCCGGCCAGCGCCGCGTACTGCTTATGAAGGCCGCCGAAGAGATCGAAAGGCGCACAGAAGAGTTCGTTCTTGCGATGAAGGCCGAGGTCGGGGCAGGCGATCTTTGGGCGCGTTTCAATGTCATGCTCGCGGCGAATGTATTCCGCGAGGCCGCTGCGATGACTACGCAGATCCAGGGCAACACTATCCCCTCTGACAAGCCGGGCACTTTGTCGATGACCGTGCGCCAGCCGGTCGGTGTTATCCTGTCGATCGTACCCTGGAACGGGCCGATTGTTCTGGCGGCACGGGCTATCGCCTATCCGCTGATGTGCGGTAACACGGTTGTCTTCCGCGCATCGGAAACCTCGCCCAAGACCCATGTGCTGGTTGCCGAGGCCGTCCATGCAGCCGGTTTCCCCCCCGGAACGCTCAACTTCGTGATCAACGACCCGAAGGACGCGCCCGAAGTCGTGGAGGCAATGATCGCGCATCCGGCTGTGCGGCGTGTTAACTTCACCGGTTCGACGCATGTGGGCCGGATCATTGCCACAGCTTGTGGCCGCCATCTCAAGCGCAGCCTGATGGAACTCGGCGACAAGTCGCCCATGGTGGTGCTTGCGGATGCGGATATCGACGGCGCCGTGAATGCGACCATCTTCGGCGCATTTCTCTATCAGGGCCAGATCTGTATGACGACCGAGCGCGCCATTGTCGATGAGTCTGTCGCCGATGCGTTTGTCGAGAAACTCGCTGCGCGGGCAGCACAACTGGAGGCGGGCGATCCACGCTCCCAGGCGGCTTGCGCGCTTGGCCCGATCATCAGCCAGGGCGCCGTTGATCGCTTGAACGGTTTGCTGGCCGACGCGGTCGCAAAGGGTGCGAAGATACGGTCTGGCGGGCACGCAGACACCACCTTGATGGCACCGACTGTGCTCGACGGAGTCACACCCGAGATGCGCATCTATTCCGAGGAAGCCTTTGGTCCGATCTTGCAGGTGATCCGTGTATGCGGCGCGGAGGAAGCTGTGCGGGTGGCCAATGACACTGAATACGGCTTGTCCGCTGCCGTCTTCGGAACAGACATGGCACGAGCACTTGATGTCGCAATGCGCATCCAGACCGGTGCGGTGCACATCAACGGTTCCACCGTCTCCAATGAGGCCCAAGCGCCTTATGGGGGCACGAAGGCCAGCGGTTGGGGTCGGTTCGATAGCATTGCGGTGATTGATGAATTCACCGAGTTGAAGTGGATTACGATCGAACAGCCGTCCCAACCGTATCCGCTGTAAGAGCGCGCCCGAAACCGGGCGGATGCGGTTTGCAAATTGACCGTCTTCAGTGATGTCGGTCATGCTGTTCGCATCCGCCCAATCAAGATCGTTGGGCTATGGGACTGGATTTCAGCGAGCTCGGGGGTTGGGTAACGAGATCGTGCCGGTTGGCCGAAACCTTGTGGTCCCTCGTTCAAAACGAGAGTGCTTCGCCCGAAAAATTCTCGGCCAACTGGCGGATGTGGCTCAAGCCATTGAAATAGTGTAGTAATTCGTTATCGTTGCGAATCCCCGCGATTTCTGGAGACCCGACCCGCCGTGTCCGACGGAGAGCGGCCGTGCAAAATTAATCCACGGAAGCGGCGGGATCATTCTGCTGCGGAAGGCGTAAAAGTCGGCCACATATTTACCCTTCTGCGACGACAGCAGGAGCGCGTGGGGATCTACACTGTGTAATTATATCTGAAGGTCCGCCTGGCTTGTTCTGAAGAAATGAGCCGGCGTCACGTTGCCCAGAAGGGAAGGTTGTCAACGGCGGAGTAAAAACCGGCAGTCGCGGTGTTGGCTCGCCTTCTACTGCTCTTGCAATCCAACGGATCGCCGTGGAAACCCAACGCCGAAACGACCGGCAACCTGCCAGTACAAACAGGCAGCAGACGCTTTCAACACCCGCATTCAAAATACATCTCTCAGTGCTCGTGCCGTCATCTAGAATCGTGGAGAAGTTGAATCAGCTTCGGTCACTCTCGTCACATCACGTTTGATTCATCGACCACAGGATTGCTCTAGGTGCCTGGGGAAGGGGCACGCCACATGAACCACGTAGGGATCAATGCGAGCATGAAGATCGCACATACGACGAGGAAAGCGTCCTGAAAAGCTGCGTTCGAGGACTGGATTACCACGGCCTGACTCAGGAAAGATGCTGCGGCGGGCATAAGCTGAGTTTCTGGCAATCCCGCACTTTGCATCAAGCTGGCGTCACGACACGAAAGTGGCGAATCTGTCCGACTTTTAAGAACGTATCCGGAACTCAGGTTGGTTTGACCGTGGATGTCGTTGCTTTTTCGGCCTTGAGAGCTTCGTAGAGGGCGGTTTTCCCGATTTTCACGCGGGCCGCGGCTTCCCGGACGTTCAAACCGGCCGCCAGATGCTGGCGGGCTTTGGCAAGTTTGTCCGGGGTTACGACGACTTGTCGGCCACCGCGTCGGCCGCGTTCCTCTGCGGCTTGCAGACCGGCACGTGTTCGTTCCCGGATCAGATCGCGCTCGAACTGTGCCAGCGCGCCGAACAGGTGGAAGACCAGGCGACCGCCGGATGTCGTGGTGTCGATGTTTTCGGTGATGGATCGGAAGCCGACGCCTTTGGCCTCCAGTTCGGTGATGATCTCGATGAGGTGCTTCATCGACCGGCCGAGGCGGTCGAGCTTCCAGACTGTGAGCGTGTCGCCGTCGCGAACGTAGCGGATCGCCTCCGCCAATCCGAGTCGGTCAGTCTTCATGCCGGATGCCTTATCCTCGAACAGCCTTTCACAACCTGCTTTGCGCAAAGCGTCGAGTTGCAGGGCGGTGTCCTGGTCGCCGGTGGAGACCCTTGCATAGCCGATAGCGGTCATGAGACGTGGTTTGTCCGTTTTTCCGTTGAATACGGACATTGTCCGATTCGCCGTTTCATGACAAGGTTTGCGGACAAGAACTGTGGATGCCGCGAAACGTTCGTTTGTCGGACACGCATTTTCCGTTTCGCTGCACTCTCCGCGGCGAAACGGGAAGATCAGTGAATGGCGCGAAGAGCATTACTGAGCGAGGCATGGTGGCAACAGGCGACGATCATCCCGGATAACGAAAGGGAGATCGCCAAACATTATACGCTGGATCGATCGGATCTCGAACTGATCATGCGACAGAACAAGGCCGCGAACAGACTGGGCCTCGCCTGTGTTCTGGCCACGCTACGATACCCTGGCCGACCGCTTGCGGATGGCGAGGTCCTGCCGGCTGGCGTCTTACGATTTCTGGCGCGGCAGATCGGGGCTCCGTGGGAATCTCTGCAATATTACCCGCTAAGAGATTTTTGGCGTGACGGAAAACAGATGATTTCCGCGTAGCGGTTCGGCGGGTCGAAATCGACGGGGTGACTGGGCAATTATTTGCGCGACAAACCCTGTCGGAATGTGAGACTGTGCGGCAACACGGAATTTGAGGTTTGTCGTGCATGTTGATCGGTTACATGCGGGTATCGAGCGGTGATGAGCGGCAGTCGGTTGCCTTGCAGCGCGACGCCCTGCTCGCGGCCGGGGTCGATCAGCGTCACCTGCATCAGGATCGCGCTTCGGGCGCGCGCGACGATCGGCCGGGGCTGAAGGCTTGCCTTGCGGAATTGTGCGAGGGTGACGTGCTGGTCGTTTGGAAGCTCGACCGTCTGGGCCGATCACTCTCCCACCTGATCAGAATCGTTGAGGATCTGAAGATGCGCGGGGTCGCCTTCCGCTCTTTGACGGAAGCTATCGACACGACGAATTCGCACGGTGCGTTCCTGTTCAACCTGTTTGGCACGCTCGCCGAATACGAGAGAGTGCTGATCACGGAGCGGGTCAACGCTGGACTGGCGGCGGCACGCCGGCGCGGTCGCAAGGGCGGTAGGCCACCGACGATCGACACCGAAAAGGTTGAGCAGATTCTGGCGGCGCTGGAAGCCGGCGCCAGCAAGGCGTCGGTGTGTCGGACATTCAAGGTGCCGCGCTCGACTCTCATCGATACATTGCGGCGAACCGGATGGACCGGACCGGGCAAAGAAGATGAGCCTGCTCCCCCAGTTTGAGAGCGGGTGTGACCGATGGCCTTCCTCGACGCGCAGTCGCGCACCGTTGTGTTCGACCCACCCGATGTTTATGAAGAGGCCCTCGCGCGCTATGCGCTGTCCGCTGAGGACATCGCTTTCGCCAGGGCGCATCGCCGATCGCATAATCGTCTGGGTTTTGCCATCCAACTCGCCCTGGTGCGTGATCTCGGTCGTCCGCTCCGCGCTGGGGAAGTTCCGCCTCAGGCAGTCGTCTCCGTTGTCGCCGACCAGTTGGGCATCGACGCTGCGGTGTTCGCACTCTATGCCCAGCGGGAGGAAACCCGTCGAGAACATACGCGGGAGATTGTCGTCGCACTGGATCTCCGGCCCGTCCGGGCGAGCGATTATCGATCCCTGATCACCGCGGCGGCACGCGAGGCAGCCGCTACCGAACAAGGCGAGCCGATCACCAAGGCCGTGATCGAAGCCCTGAAGGAGAGGAAGCTGCTCGTTCCTGTGCCGGAACTGCTGATACGTCTGGCGATGGCGGGCCGGGCGGCAGCGCGACGACAGGCTTATCGCGGCTTGATCCGGGGCATGGAGCAACCGTCCATCGAGGCGCTTGATCAGCTTCTCATCGATCGGTCCGGCGATCGGAGCCATCTCGGCTGGATTGCGGAAGCGCCGGAGGGGACGAAACTGAAAAACCTCAAGGGCCTGATTGCCCGGCTTGAGGTTCTGCGTTCGGCGGCGATTTCCGATGAGCGACGTAAAACGATCCATGCCAACCGCTATGGCATCATCGCCCGGGACGCCCGCATTCTGCATGCCCGTGAGATACGACGCCTTACATCCGAGCGCCGCTACGCCACGCTGACGGCGTTCGTCATCGAGAGGCAGGCGGCAATCACCGACCTTGCGATCGACATGTTCTGCAAACTGATCGGCAGCACCCGGCGCAAGGCTGAACTGAGCCGCACAGAACGCCGGCTGAAAGAAGCCGAGATTCTTGATGGGGTGGCGCTCGATCATCTCAAGCTTGGCGAGGCGCTTCTGGCCGCCCGTGAGAACAACACCGATCTCGCATCCGCAATTGCAGTCTCACTCGGCTGGGACGGATTGACCGCCAGCGTGGCCGCAGCCAGGTCCGTCGTGCGCCCCGATCGCAGCGACGAATTCGATGAGCTCATAGAGCGGCACAAATCGCTGCGAAAGCTGGGCAGGCTCATGTTCGGCGCGTTCTCTTTCCGGTCGTTTCGTCCCGATGATCCGGTTTTGAAGGCAGTGGATCATCTGCGTGCGCTCTACAGTGGCAGGAAACTACCCGCGCAGGTGCCGTTCGCGTTCATGACCCGCAAGTGGCGGCGACGTGTGCGCTCGGACGGTGTCACCATCGACCTTCGGGCTTGGGAAGTGGCGGTACTCGTTCACCTTCGGGAGCGCCTGCGGGCCGGTGACATATGGGTTGATGGCAGCCGGGCATGGCGCAGTTTCGAGGATTATCTTCTGCCTCGACCGATCTTTGCCCTGATGCGCGCCGAAGGCCGGCTCGGGCTTGCCATCCCTGACAGCTTTGCCGAATGGCGAGCCGAACGCACCGCCACGCTCGACGCGAAACTCAAAGAGCTGGCAAGGGCGGCGGCCGCCAACGCCATTCCGGATGCGGCTATTTCCGACAAGGGTTTGTCGGTCTCCCCGATCCGCGAGGAGGAGCGTCACGGGATCGTCGCGCTCAGCCGGCGTCTTTACATCCTCGTTCCCCGGATCAGGATCACCAGCCTGCTTGCCGAGGTCCACAGCTGGACCAGGTTCCTTGACAGCTTCACACACTATCGCACCGGCGAGACGGCGAACGACGAGCCGGCGCTGATGGCCGCTATCCTTGCCGACGCCACCAACGCCGGTGCTGAACGCATGGCGGAAAGCTCACGCGGCGTCACGATCCACCAGATGATGCTGATGGTAGATAGGCATCTGCGCTCGGAAACCTATGCTACGGCGACCGCCGTGCTGGTCGATGCGCAGCAGGCTCATCCCTTCGCCGCGGTCTGGGGCGACGGTCATATCTCCTCCTCGGACGGGCAGTTCTTTCCGGCAGGCGGGCGCGGTGAAGCCAGCCTCGAATACAATGCAAAATACGGCAAAAGACCAGGTGCTTCGGTCTATGGCTTCCTGTCCAATCGTTTCGCCTCCTTCTTCTCCCGGATGATCCAGGCGTCCGAGAGCGAAGCGCCCTACGTGCTCGACGGCCTCCTTCACAACGAAAGCTCCGTCGAAATCCATGAGCATGCAACCGATACCGCCGGCGCGACCGAAACGACATTCGCTATGTTCCATGGCTTCGGCTATAGGCTCATTCCTCGTATCCGCAATCTCGGCAATCGCAGGCTCTTCGTCATCGATCCCGACGCGGCGTACGAGCCGCTCGGGGCGCTGATCTCGGGAGCCGTCAACATGGATGTCATCGAGCAGCACTGGGATGAGGTCTTGCGGCTGAAGTCATCGATTGGCGCGGGCCTCGTGCCGCCGTCCGTCATCCTCAAGAAGCTTGCCGCATCGCCTCGGCAAAATCGGCTCAATCAGGCGCTACGCGAAATGGGCCGGATTGAACGCTCGATCTTCATCTGCGACTGGTTGCTCGACACCAAGCTCCGGCGCAGATCGCATGCCATCCTCAACAAGGGTGAAAGCCGTCACGCCCTTGCCCGGGCGGTCTTCCTCCACCAGCTTGGCGAGCTGCGCAACCGCGTGGCGGAAACCATGGCCTATCGGGCGTCAGGTCTCAACCTCGTCGTCAACGCCATTATCCTGTGGAACACCGTCTATCTCAGCCGCGCTGTCGATTATGTCCGCACCCAGGGCATCGATATTCCCGCCGAGCTGCTCTCCCAAGTCGCACCACTTCCCTGGGCTCATATCGCACTCACCGGCGACTATCTCTGGAACGAAATTGACCGACCCCTCGAACGCTTCAGGCCGATCCGCGCTAACCGTTTCAATCCAAACAACTTCGCTTTCCCTTAGCGGGTATTATTGCAGAAATGCCCACGGAGCCCCAACAAGATGCAGGTGCTGGAACTGGCGCGATGCGAATGGATCGAGCGCCGGGAGAACGTCATCGCTCTCGGCCCGAGCGGCACGGGCAAGACCCATGTTGCTCTCGGCCTCGGCCTGGCCGCCTGCCAGAAGGGCTTGTCTGTCGGCTTCACCACGGCGGCCGCACTGGTCAGCGAGATGATGGAGGCCCGTGACGAGCGGCGACTGCAGCGTTTCCAGAAGCAAATGGCCGCCTACCAGCTTCTCATCATCGATGAGCTGGGCTTCGTGCCACTCTCCAAGACAGGCGCCGAATTGCTGTTCGAGCTGATCTCGCAACGCTACGAACGGCGTGCCACGCTGATCACCAGCAATCTTCCTTTTGACGAATGGACGGAAACTTTGGGGTCCGAGCGCCTGGAGTGCTTCTGGATCGCATCACCCACCACGTCAGCATCCTCGAGATGAATGGCGACAGCTATCGTCTCGCCCAAAGCCGCGCCCGAAAGGCCGGCTGAAACCCTCTCAAAAAATCGCCGCGCGCGCATGAGACCACCGCTCGGGCTTAAGCCCTCCCGGCGGTCTCATGCGCGCCACAAGTGGCCGACTATTGCGCCGCCGCGTGGCCGGTTTTTACTCCGCCGTTCACAATCCGGACTTTCAGCATGCCGTGCAGTTTGATGCGATGGGTGACAAGCGGCTTCAGGTCAACACGGCCGACGCACAGACTTCCATCAGCCGGCCCATGCGTTCCGTGCCACCTGGGTAAAGCATGGTCAAGATCCTGTTGTCTCCGCGCTTTGCCGAGAAGGCCTCAAGCGTTATGGTCAGATCGCTCGTATCGACCCAGAGGTTCGACATCGACGCCCCGGCCGTCCGTCAGCGTCATGATCTGTTCCTTGGATCGCCACATTCAATTCGAACACATGATCGGCGCCAAGTTTTTCGCAACCTCTATGCGCGAGACCAGCTTATGGCATCGGCGATCGTCGTCGAAGCTATAACGAGTAGAAATAGTGCCGCTTTCCAGTGGCTGTTCGGGGCATTTGTCCTGTCTGCCGGCTTTGCTCTTTGCGCAGATTTTGTAACGGTTGACGGGGAGAGCAGTTTTGGACCTGTCGTCCCCTCTGCCAGGTCGCACTCCACCACTCACGCGCTTGCCATGATGGTTTTTAACAATGTGGTCAGATAGCTTTCGAGCTCGCCGCCTTCGTCGTCAAGCAAGGGATCCATCTGCAGAACATTTCTCATTATGCCGAGGCCGGTAATAAGAGCAGTGACGAAGGCGGCCGTCAGCGCCTTGGCGGTCTGGTCGGACAGGGTTGCGTTGTCGTGTTCTGCCAGAAGAAGAATGGCCATATCTTGTGTCTCCTATCCCGGTCCGGTTACAGCACGCCGGCTTCGTTCTTCAGCTTGTCGACAAGCTCGGCGACCGACTTGACCTTGACGCCTGCCTTGCGGCCGCTGGGTTCTTCGGTCTTCAGCACCTTCAGGCGCGCCGTGGTGTCGACGCCGAAGTCGCCGGGCGTCTTCTTGTCGAGCGGCTTCTTCTTCGCCTTCATGATGTTCGGCAGCGAAGCGTAGCGCGGCTCGTTGAGGCGCAGGTCGGTGGTGATGACCGCCGGAAGCTTGACTTCGATGGTCTGCAGGCCGCCGTCGACTTCGCGGGTGACGGACGCCTTGCCGTCGCCGATCTCGACTTTGGAGGCAAACGTGCCTTGCGCCCAGCCGAGCAGCGCCGAAAGCATCTGGCCGGTCTGGTTCGAATCGTCGTCGATCGCCTGCTTGCCGGTGATGACGAGGCCGGGCTGTTCGGCGTCGATGACGCCCTTCAGCAGCTTGGCGACGGCGAGCGGCTCGACGGCGGCGTCGGTCTCGACCAGGACGGCGCGGTCGGCGCCCATGGCGAGTGCGGTGCGCAGGGTTTCTTCGGCCTTGGCCGGGCCGATCGAGACGACCACGACTTCCGATGCCTTGCCGGCTTCCTTCAGGCGCAGGGCCTCTTCGACGGCGATTTCGTCGAACGGGTTCATCGACATCTTGACATTGGCCAGCTCGACGCCGGAGCCGTCCGGCTTCACGCGGATCTTGACGTTGTAGTCCACAACCCGCTTAACGGTCACGAGTATCTTCATGCATTTACTCCTGCTGGAAAGTCATCGTTGCATTCATTTGGGCGATCCTGGTGCGGCCGTGGCCGGCGATATCCTGCACCAGCCTGGCCTCGAAGAAGGCGAGCCGGCGTCCCGCGCGACGGATCCGCGCCTGGACGATCATCTCGGTCTCCCTCGCGCTCTCTAGGAACTCGGTCGTGCTGTCGAGCAATTCCGCCCGACGTCCATCCTGCGCCAGAAGCCGTTCGCTCCCTTCAAAGAGAACGGAGCATACGAGGCCGCCATGCAACGCTGACCGGTTGCTGTTACCCATGTAGAACTTGCGGGCCGGCACCACCACCTCGATCTCGTCCTCCTTGACACTCACAGTGGCACCCAACACCTCGGAAAAGGCAGAAAACCCATCTGGGTGGTCCGCCGATACAGGGGGATCGAAGGGATCGCCCGGATCGAGCCTGCGCACGATTACCATGCGCGCGCGCGCCCTGCGGATCGCCAGCTCCGGCATGTCCTGCGGGTGAAGCGCGATATCCACCAGCATGGTATCGGCATCGTGGAAGACCGGCCGCACGTGCGCGACGACGCCCTGACCTGACGGAAGGTCGCCGGTCTTCGAGTAAACCAGGCTCGAGGTTGCCGCCTGCACGCGCCAGCCGGAGATGCCCATCGCCCCCTGCCCCGCCGCCATGTCGGCGATCGCGGCAAGCATACCTTCACTGATCCGACCGGAATCATCGCAAAGCGACTGCCGCCAGGGCACGAACACCTCGGCGCTTTCCGGGCCAGCGCGACGATATCGCGCTCCCATCCACTCGTTGAAGGGAATGCTGCCGCGATAGGCGCGGTAGAGATTGTCTCTCAGAAGAGCATGACTGTCGGACACGGGAATTGTCGTCTTTCTCGCAGGAATGTGGAAATCAGGAGGAAGATGCGTCCTTCTTGTCGCATCAGTGGTCGGACGTCGCGACGGGGCGATACAGCAATCCCCCGGAAATGAACTTCACGAAGGCGTTGACGACCCAGTCCGGGATCGGTTTCGGACCGCTCTCGTCCTTCGAATAGCGAAGATACAGATAGCTTCTGGCCGCCATCAGGATATAGGCGAGGACTTCCATTTCCTCGAGCGCGTAACCCGCCAGTTGACCACGCGCCCAACTGCGCTCCAACGAATCCACATAGCGTTTCCTGAGCTTGTCGAAGTGCTCCTCGTAGGCACGCGGCGCGGCGACTTCCGCCTCATTTAGCACGCGGAAGAACGAGGGATTGCGCTGCAGGTAGTCGAAGAACCCGCGAAAGCCGCGCTCTTCGACGTCGAGCATGTCGGTGGCACCTTCGACGCGGCTGTGCAGGAAATCAAGAAGCCCTTGCCCCATATGCGGCAAGAGCTCGTCGAACAGTGCTTGGCGGCTCTCGAAATAGAGATAGAAGGTACCCTGGGCGAGGCCGGCGCGCTGGGTGATGCGGGCGATCGACGCCTCTGCATAGCCCAGTTCACCGACGATCTCGGCGGCAGCCTCAAGGATCGAATTGCGGTTTTCGATCGACTTTTCCGCTCGTGTCTTCTTTGCTCTTTTCGGCGCCTCGGCGGCCATCCGTATCTCCTTCGACTTCTCGGTCTTGCGCGTTACCGCACAAGTTGCGCTGCGTAGACCCCGTCCTGCAAGGACGTAGGGTTGGAATTCAGTATTCTAAGTGGCTTTCTCCGACGGGACCTGTGCTTCGTCCTGCAACCGCTTGCGTAGCAGAAACTTCTGTACCTTGCCCGATGCCGTCCGTGGCAGCTCAGCGACGACCACGACGCGTTCGGGGTGCTTCTGCCGCGCCAGCCCCCTGTCGTCGAGAAAACGCGACAGTTGCACAGCATCGAGCCCGGTATCCGTCGAACGCAGAAATGCACAGCAGGTTTCCCCGAGCCGGGCATGCGGCATGGCGACCACCGCAGCCTCCAGGATCGCCGGATGCTCATGCAGAACGTCCTCGACCTCCTTGGCGCTGATATTTTCGCCGCCGCGAATGATAAGGTCCTTCTTGCGATCGGTGATAACGAGGAAGCCAGCCATGTCCAGATGAGCGATGTCGCCGGTGCGGAAATACCCGTCGCCGTCATAGGCAGCATGGTCGTCCTCAGGATCCAGATAGCCCATCATCATTTCCGGCCCGCGCGTCACGATCTCCCCGTCACCGATCACTACCCGTCCCTCGTCGTCGACGATGCGCACATCATGGCCGACGATCATCCCCTCCGTATTGGCGGCGGCGCGCAGATCCTGCCGCGAGGCAACGCCGAGCGACACCGTTGGCGCCTCGGTCGATCCGTATACTCGGCAGGAAAGCAGTCCGGGGAACTGCCGCCATGCACGCTCGATCAGCTCCGGAGGCACCGGAGCGCCGCCACAGGCAAAGATGCGCAACGAGGAAAGCGCAGAGCCCTGCGCCTCCGCCCGGTCGAGCAGTTCGCGCAAAAACGGAGTTGCCCCCATCGTGAAGCTGATTTCCTCTTGCCCGACCAGCCCGACCGCGTCTTCGGCG
The DNA here is from genome assembly GCF_040066075.1 of Neorhizobium phenanthreniclasticum. NCBI lineage: Bacteria > Pseudomonadati > Pseudomonadota > Alphaproteobacteria > Hyphomicrobiales > Rhizobiaceae > Neorhizobium > Neorhizobium phenanthreniclasticum. Next base: position 36,186 of record NZ_JBEAAL010000030.1, on the reverse strand, counting down.
CTCCAGCGCTCCATCAAAACCGATCGGATGCCGAGCGCGAACGGCATGAGGATGCCAAACAGGAAGCCGGTGACGTGGGTAACGGGCGACGCCATCAGCGTGACGTCACGCGCAGAGTCGAGCGTCCACCATCGCGCGACGTTGCAGACTTCGCAGTCGAGCGAATTGGTGTTGTGGACGACGCCCTTGGGCTTGCCGGTCGTGCCCGAGGTGTACATCAGCATCCAGGGGTCTTCAGCCCTCCCGCGTGCCGGACCGACGAAGGCCTCGCCCATCTCGAACGGATCGTCGACCGCTTCGTCGCGAACCGCGACAACATGAACGAGCGAAGGCACATCGCGTTTCAGGTTATCGCCCATCGCCGCATAGTGGAAATTGCGGAACGTGCGCGGCACGAAGAAAACCTTTGCCCCAGCATCCTCCAGAATGAAACGGAGTTCCGCCTCGCGATAGATCGGCACGATCGGCAGGCAGACGAGCCCCAGCAATGAGGCGGCGAGTGCAATCACCGCCGTCTCGTGCCAATTGGGCAACTGGAAGGCGACCACATCGCCGCAGGCGAGGCCGCTGCGATCGAACCATCCCGCCAGCTTACGAGCCTTGCGGTCGATCTCTTCGATCGTGTAACGGCCGGCGTCGTCGACGAGGCACACCCAATCCGACCGGTCAGCCAGGAGGGCGGCGAGCCCGTCCGCCATCGTAAGGTCGCGCCACAGCCCTTTCCGGCGATAGCGTCCAGCCTCTTCCGGCAGGTGGCGATTGGGCCAATTCCTCATTTCTCGTCCTCTCTACCCGTAGTACTCACAGCGACAGATGGCGCTCGCGGATTTCCGGGTTGCCGTCGAACTCCGCCCAGCTTCCCGAAAAGACGATCCGGCCGACGTCCAGCACAACGAGGTGATCGGTGCAGTGGCGGGCGAAGTCGACGTTCTGCTCGGCGAGCAGCAGACCCATCTTCTCCCGATGGCGGATGGCGCGAATTTCCTCGCCCATGCTGTCGACGATCAGCGGCGCTAGCCCCTCTGTCGGTTCGTCGAGAAGCAGAAAGCGCGGACGCGGAAGCACGGCACGGGCGACGGCCGCCAATTGCTGTTCACCGCCGGAGAGCTGGAAGCCCTTTCGCAGCGCGAGCTTCTTCAGAAGCGGAAAGAAATCCAGAATCTCCTCGACGCTGTAGGGCTTGCCGGTCTCGCTCTTGGCGTGGCCGGCAAGGGCGATGTTCTCGGCGACCGTGAGATGCGGGTAGATGCGTCGGTCCTCCGGCACCAGCGAAATGCCCATGCGGCAGCGCTTGAACGGCGCAAGGCCGCGTAGTTCCCGGCCGTCGAGCCGGATCGTGCCCGTCACACGCGGGCCTGCTCCCATCACGCTCTTGAGCAGGGTCGACTTGCCCATGCCGTTTCGCCCGACAATCGCCACGCCCGCACCATCGGCAAGGCTGAGCGAAATGTCGTGCAGGATGTGGCTTGTCTCGTAGTAGGCCTGCAGGTTGGCGATCTCAAGCATGAGCGGCTCCCTTGCCGAAATAGATGCTCCTGACGGTGGGGTCGCGGCGAACCTCCTCCGGATCACCGCTGGCGATGATCTCGCCATGGTTCAAGACGGTCAGGCGCGTGGCAAGGCCGAAGACGACCTCCATGTCGTGCTCGGTCAAAAGCAGTGTCAGGCCTTCCGACTGGCGCAGGCGATTGATCGTCTCGATCGCTGCACGCCGGTCCTCCGGCGCCATGCCGGCGGTCGGTTCGTCAAGCATGATCAGCTTGGGCCGCAGGGCCAGCGTCAGGAGCAGTTCCAGCCGCTTCTTGTCACCGTGGGACAGATTGGCGGCAAGGTCGTCCACCCGCTTAAGGAGCCCATATTCGGCAAGCCGCAAGTGCGCTTCTTCCACGATCTCCTTCGTCGGCGACAGCCTCCACCAGCGGCCATGGGCGGTTTTCTTGATCCGCTCGCGGCTCTCAAGCGCCATGATCACATTGTCGAGGACAGTCTGCTCGACGAACAGCCGCGCCATCTGGAATGTGCGGCCGATGCCGCGATGGACGCGCTGCCAGGCATCGAGCGCGGACACGTCCTGCCCCTCGTAAAAGACCTGGCCGCTCTTGGCGAACATCTCGCCGCTCAGCACCTTGAACAGAGTCGTCTTGCCAGCACCGTTCGGTCCGATGATCACGTGGCTCTCGCCTTCCCTGATCGTCAGGTTGATGTCGGTCAGCACCTTCAGGCTCGGATAGGCGAAGTTGACGCCGCGCACCTCAAGCAGATTGCTCATTGAGCCGCTCCTTTCCGTTCTTCGTCAGTTTGCGAGCAAGCAAGCTGAGTGTGCCGACGATCCCGCCCGGCATCGCCAGCACGACCACCAGCAGAGCACCGCCGACGATCAGTTCGCTCACGCCGACCATGGTGCGGGTAGCGTATTCCAGACCGGCGAAGACGATCGCACCGACCGCCGGCCCCCAGAAGCGCGAGGCGCCGCCGAGCAGGCAGAACAGGATCGGCAGCGCCGAATAGCTCCAGTGGGCAATTGCGGGCGTGATGATCTGGCTCCAAGGCGCGACCAGCGCACCGGCAAGGGCAGTCACGCCACCGCTGATGATAAAGGCGATCTCACGATAGCGCCGGACGTTGACGCCGAAGAAGCGTATACGTTCGGCATCCTGGCGCAGTGCGGCCAGCAGCCGACCGAGTTGGCCGTGCCAAACCCACCAGAGGAGACCGAGCAGGATCCCGCAGGCGACCAGGAGGAAATAGTAGTACCGGTCGCCGATCGACAGGTCGAGCGTACCGACGAAGAGGTCGATAACCGGTCTCTTGATGCCGACCAGACCGTCTTCGCGCCCGAGAGCATCGGATTTGCCAATGAGCGTGTAGACCAACTGGCCGAGCGCCAGCGTCAGGATCGCGAAATAAATGCCGCTGGCACGGCGCAGGGCCACCACCCCGATCAGGAGTGCCAACAGGGCGCCGACGAGGCCCCCGGCAAGGCAGAAAATAAGGAAGGGGAGTTCCGGCACGGCGCGCCCCAGCCATGCCGCGGTGTAGGCGCCGGCGGCAAAGAATGCCGCCTGGCCGAAACTGACGAGACCCGTGAGGCCGAACATCAGGTTGAAGCTTACCGCAAAGACGATCTGCACCATGACGATGCCGGCCAGGAAAACCAGGCCCTTGTCGGCCCAAAGTGGCAGGGTCGCAAAGACAAGCGCTGCAGCCAGGATCGCCGCGTTGGCTGCCGAGGTGGTCGATGACGTGTTCTGTCCTCTGCTCATGGTTCAACGAATCCCACTCAGAAGGCCTTGCGGTCGGTACATCAGGATACCGGCAACGGCGATGTAGAAGAAAATGCCAGGGTATTCTGGCACATAGACGGTGCCAAAGGCATCGATCATGCCGAGGACCAGTGCCGCGATAAAGGCGCCACGGACATTGCCGATGCCACCGACGATGATCACGCCGAAAGCCTGGATGATGTAAGTGCCGCCGAGCCCAGGCGAGAGGCTCTGGTTCGGGGCCAGCAACCCGCCGGCGAGCCCCGCTAGTGCGAAGCCGGCGACGACGGCGGTGGTAAACATGGCATTGATGTTGATGCCGAGCACGTTCGCCATCCACGGATCGAGGGCGACGGACTGCATCACCTTGCCCGAACGTGTGCGGTGGATCCAGAAGTCGAGAACCAGAAACACGACGATGCCGGAAAGTATCACGAAGAGCGAATAGGACGGGATGAAGAGGTCGCCGAGGAGCAGCGCCCCGTCGAGGCCAGCAGGCGGGGGCAACGCGATGAAATCCGGACCCCATACCAGCTTGACCCCGCCTTCGCAAAGGATCAGCATCGCGTAGGTGGCGATCAGCGAATAGGAATCATCGACGGCCTTCAGCCGCTCAAACACCGTCCGGTCGATCACGTAGCCGAGCACGCCAACCACGGCCGCGCACAGGACGGCAACGGCAAGGAACACGAATATTCCAGTCGGCCCGCTCGTCTGATTGATCAGTGTGTAGGTTAGGTAGGCGCCGATCATGACGAAGCCGCCATGGGAGAAGTTCAGGATATGAAGAATGCCGAAGATCAGCGTGAGCCCGGCAGCGACTAGGAAAACCGCCATCGCCCAGGTCATGCCGTTCAAACCGACCAGTAGAAAATCGCCCACCATTGGAGGGACCTCTCCGCAAAATAAATCTATCAGGCGGAAGGCGGCAGCCATTGGCTGCCGCCTTCCGGTGACTCAGAATGTCAGCTTGACACCCGGTGTTGCCGGATCGATCACGGTCGCTCCGTCTATCACCCGATGCTCGACCACCTCGATGCCGTCAGCGTTGGACGCGCCGCGAACGCGGTAGAGCACGACCGGCTTGATCGTCTGGTGATCCTCGGCGCGGATCGTGCGCTTGCCCGTCGGACTGTCGAAGGTGAGGCCTTCGAGCGCCTTGATCACGTCTGCCGTCTTGCCGCTATCGGCAGTCTTCAGTGCTTCGGCATAGGCGCGGACGGCGGAATAGCCTTCGCCGATGAAGCCGTCGAGGAACTTGATACCCGTGCGCTCGGTCATTTTGCGGGCAAGTTCGTCGTTCATCGGGTTGCCGGTGAAGGCGCCCGAGTACCAGTGCGAGCCAATCCACATTTCGGGGAAATTTTCCTTCATCGCGCGGGCGACGATGAATTCGTTGGCCGCATCGACGATCGGGTGCTTCTTCTTGAAGAAGCCGTAGGGCAGCGCCTGCTGGTACATGGTGATGGCATCGCCGCCATAGGCGGAAACGAAAAAACCGACCGCGGGATCGCGCATTGCAGACGCCACGAAGTTGCGATAGTCGCTGCCGCCGTAGGTTGTCATGACCGGCTTGGAGATCGTGGGCTCGGCCTTGGCGAGTTCCGGATAGTAGGTCTTCAGTCCGTTGTCGAAACATTCCCAGGTAGAACGACCGTATTCGTGATCCGGGATCAAGCCGCCCCAGGTGGTAACTTCGCCAAACCGCTCGGCCATGACATGGGCCTGCGCACGCTGGCGCATGAAAGGATTGTCGGTGATGCGGAAGTAGTTGCGGTTGAAGTCTTCCTTGGTCAACCGCATCGAATGGGCCGCACAGGTGATCAGAACGGCATCTTCCTGCTGGAGGACGGCGCTGACGGCGAGCGCGACCGCGCTCGAGACGACGCCGAGAAGCATGCTGCAACCTTCCCCGACAAGCTCGCGCGCCGCCGCCGTGCCGACATCGGGCTTGGCCTTGTCGTCGCGGACCACCAGTTCAAGTTGCCTCCCATTGGTGCCGCCGGCGGCGTTGATGTCCTCGACGGCGATCTTCACACCCTCCAGCATCGGAGCGCCAAGCGATTCCGCCGGACCGCTGAGCGAACCGAGGAAGCCGATCTTGTAGGGACCGCTCGCTTGGGCGTTGCGGACCCAGGGCATGCCGAGTGCGCCCGCCGCAACCCCGACACCCAGCAGTTTCAGTGCGTTACGTCTCGTTGTCCTAACCATTTGCTCCTCCTGTTGGTCGCGACAATTCAGAAATTGGAATCTAGGCGTTCAATCCGCGCGCCTGCTCCCGCAACTTGTTCTTGAGAATCTTGCCAGTGGGATTGCGCGGCAGTTCACTCACGAAAGTCCACCGGCGCGGCACTTTGTAGTCGGCGATGCGTACCTTGCAAAACGCCGTCAGTTCCTCCGCATCGAGCACAGCCCCTTCGCGCCCCACGACAAAGACGCACAGGTCCTCTCCCAGCTTGTCATGGGGTATGGAGACAACCGCCGCCTCCTTGACGTCCGGATGCTCGAAGATCGCGTTCTCGACTTCCATCGAACTGATGTTGAAGCCACCACGGATGATCACGTCCTTGTTGCGGTCGAGGTAGAAGATGTAGCCGTCTTCATCGAGGGTCGCGAGATCGCCGGTCCACAGCCAGCCGTCGTGCAGCGACTTCGCCGTTTCCTCCGGGCGCTTATAGTAGCCCTGCATGACGGTTGGACCACGCATGACGATCTCGCCGGTCTCGCCGGGCTTCGCGTGACTGAGGTCGCTCTTTCTGACCGTCGTCTCGCAGAGCGGCATCGCCGTCCCGATCGAGCCGAGCTTGCCAATCGCATCGCATCCGGCAAGGAAGGTTCCGCTCGGTCCCGCCTCCGTCAGACCGTAGGTCTGGCGCAATTCCACGTGCGGGAAGGTGTCAGCGAGCTTGCGGATCACCTCGCGCGCCATCGGCGCCCCGCCGTAGTCGAAAACGCGCATGGCCGAGAGGTCGTGAATGCCGGCCGTATAGCGCTCGAGCATGAAGATGTAGACGGCCGGCACGGCGCAATAGACCGTGGTGCGTTCGCGTGTCATGCGGGCAAGCGTCGCCTCGACGTCTACGCCCGGTTCGATGACCAGCGTCGCACCGGCCCACCAGGTCGCCATAATGTTGAAGTGGAAGCCGGAGCTGGTGAACAGCGGGAACGGACTCTGGTAGATGTCGTCCGGCCGTAGCGACAGCCCGCCCGCTACCGCGACACCGGTCGCCACGGCATTGCCATGGGTCAGCATTACGCCCTTGGAACGTCCGGTCGTGCCGGAGGTCAGCAACAGGTCGGCAAGGTCGTCTTCGCCGACCTCCGGAAATCCACTGCGGTCGGCGCGGCCGGCATCCATCAGCGTCTGCCAGTCAAGCGCATCGCCATCCGCACCGGCTCCTACCTGGATTCGCAGCCGCGGCGCAACGGCAAGCGTCGGGATGAAGGCGGATACGCGGGCGGCGAACTCCTTGCCATAGGCGAGCGCGACGCAGTCCATGTCCTCGATCGCAGCTACGAGTTCACGATCGGCAAAACGGGCATTGAGCGGCACGACGACCCCACCTAGGCGCATGGCGCCGAAGGCGAGGCACAGATATTCCAATGCCGAAGCGTTGGTGAGCAGGATGCCAAGGTGCTCGCCGCGCGAGAGGCCGGCACCGCGCAGGGTCTCGGCAGCCTTGTCCACATGCCAGGCAAGCGCCGAATAGGTCAGGCTCACCTGCGTGCCCGTGCAGGATTCTGCGACGATTGCGAGCTTGTTCGGATAGAGCGTCGCGTTACGGGCGAGAAGCTGCAGTGGCGTGCGGCATTCGATGTCGGCCGGCAGCGGACGTGTGGCGCTGGAGATGTCTTCGTTCACCGGTCTCACTCCGCAACTGGAAGCGCGATGCCGCCGAACGCGGCCCATCCGCCATCGACCGAGAGGCACGCACCGGTCACGTAGGAGGCAGCCGACGAACAGAGGAACAGAACCGGCTTTGCGATTTCGGAGGGTTCGCCGAAACGGCGCAGCGGCGTGCGGCTGTGCACCATCTCATCGGTGATGCGGCCACGGCTCATCAGGTCGTCGACCATCGGCGTCTCGATGTAGCCGGGCGCGATCGCGTTGACGCGAACGCCGAGCCCGCCCCATTCGGCCGCCATCGTCTTCGTCATCATTACGATCCCGGCCTTGGCCGCGCTGTAGGCGTTGCGCCCCGGCAGCCCGACGACGCCGGCGATGGATGCGAAGTTTATGATCTTTCCCGAGCGCGCCGCCGTCATCAGGCGGCCGGCCTCTCGCGACATGAGGTAGCTACCGCGCAGACTGACGTCGACTACGCGTTGCCAGCGGTCAAGGTCCTGCTCGAGTGTCGGCACCATCTCGTCGGCGATCCCGGCACTATTGACCAGAATGTCGAGCTTGCCGAATTTCGCCTTGGCAGCTTCAACGATACTGGTCGCGGTCGAAAGCACGGTTACGTCGCCAGCGGCGGCAATGGCGTTGTCGCCGAGTTCGGCAGCCACGGCCCCGACCCTGGCCGGGTCGAGATCGTTGACATAAACCGTAGCTCCCGCGGCAACGAGCTGGCGGGCAACCTCCTTGCCGATACCGCTTGCGGCCCCGGTGACGACGGCCACCTCACCGGAAAAATCGAAACTTACCCTGTCTCGCTTTTCCATGTCCGGGTCCTCCTCCAGAATAGCCTTTTCGGCGTCAGCCTTTCGGCAGCGCCATCCAGTTGACAATGTTGTTGCGCTGGATTGCCGAAGATCCTCCAATGATCGGCATCAGCAGGCTGTCGCGGACATAGCGTTCGACGTCGAATTCCTTGGAGTAGCCGTAGGCGCCGAAGATCGTCTGGGCGTCCTGGGCAATCTTCTTGCCGGTATCGCAGACGTAGAGCTTGGTCATCGACGTCTCGACGCGGCAGGGGCGCTCCTCCTGGGCGAGCCAGGCGGCATGCATCATCATCAGCCGGCAGGCATGCAGCGACGTCTTCATGTCGGCGAGCTGATGGCGGATCGACTGGTTGGCACAGATCGGCTTATTGAACTGGCGGCGCTCCTGCGCATACTCCCAGGCATCGTCGACAGCGGCGGTGGCGATGCCGAGCGCAAGAGCCGCGACTTCCAGCTTCTCGACGTCGAGCCCTGAGCCGACGATGAAGTCCCAGCCCCGGTTCCACCCTTCCTCGCCGCCGATGACGTTGGCGGCGGGAACGCGCACGTCCATGAAGGAGACGTCCGTCGTTGCCGCACCCTTCATGCCCATGCATTCGAGGCCGACGATCGACACCCCCGGTGCGGTCGGCGGGATCAGCACGATCGAGAGGTTCTTGTATCGCTCCGTCGCCGGGCCGGTGCGGACCAGCGCATAGATGTAGTCGGCAATGCCGGCGCCCGAGCAGAAGCGCTTGGCGCCGTTGATGACGAGTTCATCCCCTTCACGAACCGCCGTCGTCTTGACCGAAGCGAGGTCGGCACCAATGTCCGGCTCCGTCCAGCCGTAGGCAAACATCAGCTCGCCGGTGGCAATCTTCGGTAGCAGCGTCCTTTTCTGCTCTACGGAGGCACATTCGGCGATGTTCATGCCGGCGTAACAGGCGCACATGATGTAAGGCACGGCGACGGCGAGGCTGCGCTTGGCAAGCTCCTCGATGACGATCATCGTTGCCGGAATGTCGCGGCCGCTGCCGCCATATTCCTCATCGACCGTCAGGCCCATTATGCCGAGCGCGGCGAGCTTGTTGTAGACGTCGCGCGGGAAGTGATTTTCCTTGTCCCATTTGCGAGCAAGCTCGCGCGGCATCTCCGCCTCCACGAAACGGCGCAACGTCTCACGGATCATCGTGATATGTTCGGACTCATCGAAATTCATCAGTGATTTTCCTGTCGGTAGCTCGGCCGGCCGTCAGCGACCGGTAAAAACCGGCGTTCGCTTTTCGCGGAACGCGTTGACGGCTTCCTGGTGGTCGTCGGTCATGTTCGACTGCGCCTCTAGGCTGAGCGAGGCGTCCATCATGCTGTGGGCGAGTTGCTTCAATCCGATATTGACCGAAACCTTGGTCCAGCGGATCGCCTTCCTGGCGCCGGCCTGAAGGCGGGCGACGAATTCATCGACCCGCACATCAAGCTCTTCGTTGGAAACGGCATAATTGATCAGGCCGATCTGCGCGGCATAGGTAGCGGGGATCAATTCGCCCGTCATCAGATATTCCTTGGCACGGGCATAGCCGATCAGCTGCGGCCAGATCACTGCGCCACCGTCACCGGCAACGAAGCCGACCGAAACGTGAGGATCGCCTATCTTCGCCTTATCGGATGCGAAGATCACGTCGCAAAAAAGCGCCATGGTAGCACCGAGCCCGGCCGCATGGCCGTTGACCTTGGCGACTATCGGCTTTTCACAATCGAGCATGGAGAAGACGATACGGCGCCCCTCGGCAGCGGTCTTTTCGAACGCAGAGGGCTGGTCGATCATCTTCTGAAACCAGTCGACGTCGCCGCCAGCGGAAAAGGCGCGGCCGGCGCCGGTCAATACGATCACGTCGACGTCATCGTCGAGCGCCGCATCCTGGAAAATGCGCGCCAACTCCTCGTGCATCGGCTCATTGACGGCATTGGCCTTATCCGGGCGATTAAGCGTGATCGTCAGCACACGGTCACGAATTTCGAGACCGAGCTCGCGGTAGCTTTCATACGTCATGTATCTCCTCCTCCGGCGACGGCGCCACTCCCTGGACCGTTCGTCCTTCGCTGATCAAAAAGACCACAATTGCGGGAGACCGTCAATAACAAAATGACTACCGGTTCATAATTCATTTTTATTCACGCCGGGCAGTGCTCAACACCTCGAAATCGAGGCTGCCGGAGGCGCCAGGCACCTGGCACCTCCGGTGCAGATCACCAAACGACCGGCGCGCCAGGTGTAGGCTTATCCATCACCTGGTCGCCGGGGATGGTCCGGTACTCGACCACCTCGATCCCGTCGGCAGTATTGGTACCGCGGACCCGGTAGAGGATGACCGGCTTGATCACCTGATGGTCTTCAGGACGGATTGTGCGTAGGCCGGTAGCTGTCTCGAAGGTCATCCCTTCCAGCGCGGCGATGATGTCTTCCGTATTGCCTTCGGGCGCCGTCTTCAGCGCCTCGGCATAGGCCAGGATGCAGGCGTGGCCTTCCGCAACGAAGCCGTCGGGAAACTTGTTGCCGGTGCGCTCCACATACTTGGCGTAAAGTTCGTCATTGAACGGGTTGCCCTTGAAAGCGCCGAAATACCAGTGCGCACCGGTCCACATGTCAGGCATTTCCGACTTCATCGCGCGCGCCACCATGAACTCGTTGGCAGTGTCGACAACTAGCGCCTTCTTCTGGAAGAAGCCGTATGGCTTTGCCTGCTGGAAGAGCGTGATCGCGTCGCCTCCGTACATAGAATTCAGGAAACCGACGGCCGGATCGCGCATGGCGGAGACAACATAGTTCCGATAATCGCTGCCGCCGTACTGACACATGATAGGATTCGAGATCGTCGGCTCGCTCTTGGCGATCTCGGGATAATAGGCTTCCAGCCCGTGCTTGAACGAATCCCAGGTCGAGCGACCATATTCGTGGTCGGGGATCAGGCCGCCCCAGCTCGTGACCTCCGGATGCAGCTCCGCCATCAGCTTCGCCTGCGCGCGCTGCCGCATGTATGGATTGTCGGTGATGCGGAAATAGTGGCGGTTGAAGTCCTCGTGCGTGAGGCGCAGCGAGTGCGCGGCTGCCGTCAGCAGAACCGCGTTCTCTTGCGGAAGGATTGCGGTGATTGCCAACCCTACCGCGCTTGAGGAAACTCCCATCAGGAGATGGCAACCCTCGCCGATCAGTTCGCGAGCGGCCACGGTACCTGAATCAGGCTTGCCCTTGTCATCGCGCACGACAAGTTCGATCTGCCGACCATTGACGCCACCCGAGGAGTTAATGCGCTCGATCGCGATCGTCGCGCCCTCGAGCATGCCTCGGCCTAGCATTTCCGACGGGCCGGAAAGGGCAGAAACAAAACCTATCCTGTACGGCGCGCCTTGCGCCCGAGCGATCATCGGCGCGCCGAGCGCACCTGCGGTCGCACCGGCACCCAGCATCTTCATGAGTGTTCGTCTTTTCAGTTCGACCATTTGCTCCTCCTACTGGTCGTCTTCGATCAATCATCGCGTCTGTCTGCAGTCGCCCTCCAACTCAACTGTCCGCGCATTCTTGCGATGTCGGTCCCAGCCGACGTGGATCAGCGACCCGGCGCATCCGAGCACAGAACCACTTTCGAATCAATTGAAACCTTGCTTCACTAGATGAAATAGCGCGGAGTTCATTTTTTCTGTTTTCGCCGTAGCGATCTCAGCGAGATCTATTTATTGAAATCGTATTTCAATAAGTGAAATGCAGGAACATAGAATGAAAACGACCCACGTTCTGATCGACGGCGAATGGTGGCGTCGAATACGACAGCATCTTGGCAACGCTGTCGCGCGATATGTTGAGAGACGTTGCAGCCTGGCGTCGGCTCATACCTTCCGAGCAAGCCAGACGGACCTTCAGATATAGTTCCATATGTGGACGGCTCCCACTTGCAAGTGATTTTTACAGATATTTTGATCGGATCGCTTGCTTCCATATGTGCGGCCTTTTCGTGTGGTCGCACATGACCACTGGCCGAGATGGTTTCCGCAACGCATGTTCCTAGATGAGAATGTCTGAGATACCATTCCCGCGTGCGATGCATGTAGCGCACCGGCTTATCGTACTCCGGTGCAAACTCCATCTGGGCCTTCGGTACGGCGGACATCTGTTGCTTCCCTCGCCGCCAATCGTGTCGAGCGATGTTTCGCCCCCCCGCTTCGCTGCAACGCACGCGCAGAATCGTTATTTCGCGGTGAACCCCCCGTCCACGGGAAGAGCGACACCTGTGACGTAGGCAGAGTCGTTCGAGGCCAGCCACAGGGCGGCCTGCGCCATATCTTCGGGACGCCCGAGCCGTTTCAACGGTACGGAATTGATCATCATCTCCTTGTTTCTGGCGGCTTCGTCCGGATCACCCTTCCGGCTGGTGAATTCCAAGGCCATCGGCGTCTCCGTCAGACCGGGACAGATCGCGTTCACGCGCACATTGTCGGGGGCGTAGGTCTGGCAGAGGGATTTGGTCAGGCCGACGATACCGAATTTGGCAACGGAGTAGAGCGGGCTCCACATGGACCCCACGAGTCCGGATATCGAGCTGGTGAAAATGATTGAGCCGCCCCCGCGCTTACGCATGTGGCCCACCGCCTCGCCGGCCCCAATGACTGCGGCTTCGACATTTACGGCGAGCGACTTGCGAAACGCCGCCATGTCCACTTGTTCGATGCCAGCCGGTCCGGGTATCCCCGCATGAGCCCAGAGAACATCAAGGCCGCCCAACGCCTTGACGGCGGCGTTAAGGCTGTCGCGTGCGCCGCTCTCCGTCGACAGGTCGGCGGCGATGGTGACGATGTCGAAGCCTTTCTTCTTCATCTCCGCCTTGAGCGAAGCCAGTCCTTCCTCATTGAGGTCGATCGCCGCAACGCGCGCGCCCTCTTTCGAAAAAAGTTCCACGGCGGCCTTGCCCATGCCGGATGCGGCAGCGGTGATGACCGTAAGTTTGTTTGCGAGACGCATAATCTCTTCTCCTTCCCTTTTGTGTTTTACTGCGCTCGGGCATCGGAACCGATCGGTCCAGAAGCCGTCTCTCGAAGTTCAAGGTGGTCGCCCAGTTTCCCAAGGGCCGCGCGGCCATTCAGCCGTCCGAACCCTTGTGGCGCTGTGTGGCTTACCGACCATTTTCCAGACACCCGTCCATTAAGCTCTCTGGAAACCCGAGAGCCCCTCTGCGATCGACTTCTCGCATTCCTCGAGATACGAGGGCAGCCCTGCCGGATACATGCTCAGCTCACGCGGGTTGCCGGGGATGAGCGGGCAATCCTTGGCCTGCTGCACAATGCGCCTGAAAAGCCGACGGCCCAGGTTGTCATTCCGCCCCAACGTTCCTCCGAAGCTACCCACGGGAATCCGCATTTTGACAGCTCCATCGTCACAGACGATTGGCATGCTGTCAATGAAATTGAATTTCAACAAGTGAAATATCGCGCGTAGCGCATCCCTGTCGAGCATGCGCCGGGCCGGGAGCAGATGTGCGACGAGCACGCGATGCCGAGCGGCGATGATAATGATACGCGCATGAGGTGCCGATCGTCGAAAATCAGGTCATTGCCGATGATCACAAGGTGGTTGCTGGGACGGCGTGCCTGGACTTTCAGCGCCCACCGTCGGCGCATTTGCGCAAGAGACGCCTGAAGCATGATCTTGCTGCAATGCCCTCCCCCATCTGGATGGGGGCGGGCATTGATGACATTGGTTTCCGTAGACTTTCGGAACCTGCTCAGGGTTTCACTATGATTCCCGTGCGGTGACCAGGAACGGTGTCAGATAGGCGCTTATGCCTTCTATCCCCCCTTCCGACCCCATTCCGCTGTCGAGCACACCACCGAAAGGTGTCTCGGGCATCGCCAAGGCGAAATGATTGACGCCCAGCATCCCGGCCTTGATGCCGGAAACGATGCGATGCCGTGTTCGTGAATTTTCCGTAAAGGCATAGGATGCGAGCCCGACCGGCATCCGGTTCGCCTCTGCCAGCGCGGCGTCGATATTATCGACCTTTGCCACCAGGGCCAGGGGGCCGAAGGGCTCTTCGTTCATGGCGCGCATGTCTGTCGTCATGTCCGCAAGAACGGTCGGGGCAAAGAACCAGCCCTGATTGCCGATCCGTTCACCGCCCGCGGCGACACGAGCGCCCTTGGCGACAGCGTCGTCGTAAAGCCCCTGCACCTTGGTCAACTGCGCCGCGGTTGTCAGCGGCCCCATGACTGTCTTCGGGTCTGCCCCGTTGCCGACGGTAATTTTCGCGGCCGCCTCGGCCATACCTGCAACGAAGTCGTCATAGAGAGGGGTCTCGACCAGAAACCGCGTCGGCGAAACGCAGACCTGCCCAGTATTTCGGAACTTCCACTCTGCCGCCAGCGGAACCAACTGGGATAGATCGGCATCTCGGGCAACGATCACCGGCGCATGGCCACCCAGTTCCATCGTGACCTTCTTGAGCTCATGGCCGGCGGCGCTGGCGAGCAGGCGTCCGACGCGGATGGACCCGGTCAGGGAAACCTTGCGGATCTCCGGCGCCTTGATCAGCGTGTCGGAAATTTCCGCCGGATCGCCCCAGATCAACCCGATGGCCTTGGGCGGCAATCCCGCGTCAAGCAGCGCCCGGCAGATGCGCCACGCCGTCATTGGCGTTTCCTCCGCCGGTTTCAGGACCACGGAGCAGCCCGCTGCCAGCGCCGGCGCAAGTTTCTGCATCACCGTGAAGGCGGGGAAGTTCCAGGGCGTGAAGGCCGCGATCGGCCCGACGGGCCGCTGATGCGCGGTCCATGTCATGTTTGCCGCCCGCGACGGGACGAGGCGTCCATAGGTGCGGCGCCCCTCTTCGGCAAACCATTCGAGGCAATCGGCGGAAACCATCCATTCGCCCCGCGCCTGCGCCAGGGGCTTGCCCTGCTCACGGGTCATGTCGGCGGCGGCGGCCTCCGCCTGTTCCCGCATGATCGCCGCCGCGGCACGCAGGATCTTGCTGCGCTCAAAGGGCGAAACGACGGACCACTCGGCAAAGCCCTCGGCGGCAAGTCGCGCGGCCTCGATCGCCTCGGCCCGGCCCGCTTTGGGGATTTGGGCGATTTCGGTTTCGGTCGCCGGGTCCATCAACGGTAACGTTCCCAGGGTTCCCGTGTCCCTGGCCTCTCCGTTCAGGATGAAGGTGGGGTGAGTCATTGTCATTTTCTCCCTTGATTTGGCTCAGGTATGCAGATTACCCCGACCGTAATAAGCTGCTGTATTTCGGCGTCGTCGAGCCCCAGACCACGCAATATCGCCGCACCATCAGCCCCAAGCGCCGGTGGTGCGCGCCGGATCGTGGCAGGTGAGGCAGTCATGATCGGAGGAAACCGGACCTGTGGCGTTTCTTGTCCGGCAGAGGTGGCGACGGGCACGACCATGCCGCGCGCCTGCACCTGCGGGTCGGCAAAAACCTCATTGATGCGGTTGATCGGTCCGCCCGGCACTCGGGCAGCCTCCATCGCGGCAAGAAGTTCAGGGCTGTTCCAGTTGGCGATCTCGCGTTCAAGTTCCGGCTCCAGCATCGCGCGGTTGCGATTGCGCAGTTCATTGGTCAGATATTCGGGGTGTTGGACCAGGTCGGCCCGGCCCAGCACCCGGCACAGCGCAGCGAACTGTTTGTCGTTACCCACGGCAACGATGATATGCCCGTCAGCCGTCGCAAAGGCGCGGTAGGGCACGACATTGGGATGTGAATTGCCCATGGGGCGAGGCGTCACGCCGCCGATAAGCCAGTTCATCCCCTGATTGGACAGAATGGCGACAGAAGTATCCAGCAGGGCGCAATCGATGTACTGCCCCTCACCGGAGCGTTCGCGGTGGCGCAGGGCGGCCTGAATGGCGATGGTGGCGTAGAGGCCGGTAAAAATATCTATGACCGGCACGCCGACCTTCACCGGGTCGTCGGCAGAGTTGCCGGTGACGCTCATCAGTCCGCCCATTCCCTGCACCAGAAAATCATAGCCGCCGCGCCCGGCATAGGGTCCGGTCTGACCGAACCCTGTAACGGAACAATAGATCAGCCGCGGGTTGATCACGTGCAAGCTGTCATAGTCCAGCCCGTAACGCGCCAGATCGCCGGTCTTGAAATTCTCGACCAGGATATCCGCCTCGCGGGCCATGCGACGGATGAGCGCCGCCCCCTCGGGCCGGGCCATGTCAATGGCGATAGATTGCTTGTTGCGGTTGCAGGCCAGGTAATAGGCTGAAAACTGCTCTCCGCCCAGCTCGGCCGAAGGCGGCCCCCAAGCGCGCGTGTCGTCGCCCGCGCCGGGTCGTTCGACCTTGATCACCTCGGCCCCCAGATCGCCCAGAATCTGCGTGGCCCAAGGCCCTGCCAGAACCCGAGAAAGATCGAGCACCCGGATCCCGTCAAGCGCGCCGGTCATGATCTGGACTTCTCGATGCGCGCGCGCATGGCCGCAAGCGTCTTGGTGTAGTCATCGGTTTCATGCGCAAGGGCCTGCATGGCCGATGATAGCTCCAGCGTGACGGACAGATCACGATTATAGGCCTGACGCAGCAGCCGGCGGGTCATGCGCACGGCATGACCCGGATTAGCGGCAATGCGTCCGGCGATGGCGCGCGCTTCATTCAACAGCTCGTCGTCTGGAACGACGCGGCTGACCAGCCCATAGCTCAGCGCGGTTTGCGCATCAATCGTGTCGCCGGTCAGCGCCATTTCCGAGGCGCGCGCAAAACCCACCACGCGCGGCAGCAGCCACGCGCCGCCATCGCCCGGCACGATGCCGATGCGGACAAAGCTTTCGGCGAACGTCGCAGACGCGCCAGCGATACGCAGATCGCACATCAGTGTCAGATCGCAACCGGCGCCGACCGCCGGGCCATTGACGGCGGCGACGATGGGCAGGTCGCAATCCTCGAACGCAAGCGGCAGCCGTTGAATCCCGGCCCGGTAGTTGCGCCGCGTGATCGCCGGAACCTTGTCCACCAGCCCCTGTCCCGGCGACATCGACTTGATGTTCCCGCCCGAGGAAAAGGCGGCCCCCGCCCCCGTCAGCAAAATCACCCGGGCCTCCGGATCAGCCTGCGCTTCGGTCAGCGCGGCAAGAATTGCCTCGATCATGGGCATGTCCGAAATGGCATTGCGGGTTTCTGGCGCGTTGAGCGTCATTGTCACAATGCCCGCATCGTCACGCTCTGTCGTTACAAGCGTCATGTTTTCGTCCCTTTTCTTCACCGCAGACCGAGGCCACGGGCAATGATCCCGCGCAGGATTTCGCGGGTTCCTCCCCGCAGCGAAAAACTGGGGGCGGCCAGTAGGATGCGCCGAAACACCGCCGCATATTCGGGGTCCGACGCATTTTCGTGCAGAACTCGCCGCGCGATTTCCGGCACGTCCTGTTCGAACAATGCACCCAGATCCTTGACGATTGCGGCCGCCAGAACCGGCTGCTCGCCCCGCGCCAGACGCCCGGCGACTGACAGCGACATTTGCCGCAGAATCATCAGCCGGGCGACCATGCGGCCCAGATCGGAGGTTTCTGCCGCGCCGGGCATGCGTTTGAGGCAGCGCAGCAACTCATCCACCAACACGAAGGATGAAAGGAACCGGTCCGGGCCGCTGCGTTCGAACGCCAGTTCCGACATGACCTGTGCCCAGCCGTCGCCTTCCTTGCCCAGGAGGGCGTCAGGGGGCAGCAGCACATTGTCAAACGACACTTCGTTGAAGTGGTGCTCTCCAGCGATGTCCAGAACCGGGCTGACGGAAATCCCCGGAAGGCTCATGTCCACGAGAACCTGACTAAAGCCGCCGTATCGGCTCTCGGCCTGGCCAGTAAGGCAAAAGACGATCATGTAATGCGCCTTGTGCGCGTATGTCGTCCACAGCTTGGTTCCGTTCAGGACATAGCCATCAGCCGTCTTTTCGGCCCGTGTCCGCGCGGACGCCAGATCCGAGCCGCTGTTGGCCTCGCTCATGCCGATGCCAAAGAAACAGGTTCCCGCCGCGATGCGCGGCAGGATGGTCCGGCGCTGTTCCTCGGTGCCATGGCGCAGGATCAGGGGCGCGCTTTGGCGATCCGCAATCCAGTGGGCCGCAACGGGCGCCCCCGCCGCGAGCAGTTCTTCGACGACGATATGCCGGTCCACGGCACTGCGGTCATGGCCGCCGTATTCTTTCGGCAGGGTCATACCCAGCCAGCCGCGTTCGCCCAGTTTCCTGCTGAAACCTGCGTCGAACCCGGTCCAGGATCGTGCCCGTTCGCGGGCGGGCAGATCCGTAAGCGCTTCGGCCAGAAAGGCGCGGACCTCATCCCTCAGCGCCGCCTGCGCCGGAGTCGTCGCTTCAAGCGGAAAGGTCGGAAGTGCCATCACGCCACCTTTGCCAGGTCGCAGGCGGTCAGTGCGGGCCACAGACCACGCTCGGGTTGGGTTTGCGCCCAGTTCGCCAGATACTCGGCCCATTGTGATTCAGAACCGTCCTCGTCCCGCCACGACCAGAGACGGCGGGTCAGCAGATGCAGGGGATATTCCTCGCTGAAACCGATCGCTCCATGAACCTGATGCGCGATTGACGCTGCGGCCGTCGCGGCCTCTGCCGCGCGCAGTTTTGCCGCGGCCGCAGTCGGAATGAAAACCTCTTCCCCCTGCGTCGCGAGTGTTTCAAAAGCTGCCACCGCCATGTCGGCGGCAACGGTGGCGGCACAGCTGTGGGTCGCAAGAATGGCCAGTTGGTGTTGGATCGCCTGAAACTTTCCCAGCGGGCGCCCGAATTGTTCGCGCACATTGCAATAGCGCAGGCACATATCGGCAACCGCCTCGATCGCGCCGGCCATCTGCACTGTGCGCAAGGTCGACATGATCGCGCGCAGAGCGACTGGGGACATTGCGACACGAGCCTGCGGCGCGACCGGTTCGGTAGCGACCAGCACATCACGCTCCTCGCCCGCGTGGTTGGTGCCCGCGTGCCAGAGTTCGGCGGCGGGATGCAGAAGGGACAGCCCGACACCGCCATCCAGTTTGGACAGGCAGACGACCGTGCGCAGATAACGCCCGAACGGCATCGCCGCCACGCCACTCCAGGCCAGCGCCACGGGCCCCTCGAGCGTTCCCAGCCCGGCCAGCGACGCCACCCAGTTGGCCAGCAGCGTTTCGCCCAGCGGCAGGGCAACGGCACAGGCCGCCGCCACCCGCACGGGGGCAAAGGCTTCCCGGGCGGAGAAACCGAATCCACCGTGTTCTTCGCTCAGCAGGGCGAGTGGAAACCCTGCCTCTTCGGCGGCCAACCAGAGAGCGGGGTCGAAACCCTCCCCCCCGCAACCGGCAAAAAGCTTCTCCGATGTCTCAAGGACCATGGAATAGGTCGAACTGTCCATTGCACCGCCCTCAGCCATGGGTCAAACGCGACCGCTCGACGCCAGCCCCAAGACCGCGCCTGCCGCACGCACGCACCGCCCGAACAATATCATATGCGCTGATCGCAAGACGCTTTCGCGCGACACTGGACATCATCGGGCCAGCCATGGCCCCAAGGTCGATAAATGCAGTCCTGGACATGATCCCCTCCGATTCTGAGAACTTCACCAAGTGAAATTTCATTTCATTATTAGCATAGTCCTCCTCATGCAAAATGCAACCTGGTTCGGCAGGCTGTTCACCGGTCACAAAAACGGCTATGTGAAAGCCGCAAACGGAGAATTTTCTTGTCACCCCATCCACTTCATTCTTGGCACCACTCTCGATCCGTGGAAGCCCCGGTTGGGGAAATGACAAGTTCGGGAGGGAATTGACATGGCCTACCAACCGGTGATCGCGGCCTTGCGGGTGCTCGACGTTCTGGCCGCGATCAACAAGACGACAGGAAACGCCACGGTGGGCGAAATTCACCGCCTGACATCGCTGGACAAGGCAACCATCGTCCGGATGCTGACCACGCTGGCCCATGCCGGATATATTGTGCGCGACAGCGACAGCCGGACCTACCGTGTCACCGGCAAGACCCTGCAGCTCAGCGTTGGCTACAACCGGCATCAGGCCATCGGCGCAATTGTGTCCGAGGATCTGGCGCAGTTCCGGCAATCCATTGGTTGGCCTTCGGATGTGTCGATCTTCGACGAGGACGCAATGCTGGTCATCGAGACATCGCGCGAAACCGAGCCGATGCGCTTTTTCCGCAAGCCGGGATACCGGGCACCGGTGCTCCACACCAGCCTCGGGCGGGCCTATCTCGCCTTCTGCCCGGAAGAGGAACGGCAAGCTTTCCTGGAGCGCGCACAGAAGAATCCCGCACCGGAATTCGCCCTCGCGCGCGCCTTGGACGCATTGGAAGCGCTGCTCGAAAACGTGCGGGCACGGGGCTATGCCACGATGGACGAAAGCTATTCGCGCGAAAACTACGAGTCCAAGTTTTTCAGCATCGGCGTCCCGATCAGGACGCACTCGCAGGTGTTCGGCGCCATGAACATCATCTATCTGCGCCGCGCCATGACGCCGGATGCGGCGCGCGATCAGTTTCTTGTGCCGCTGATCGAGGTTGCGGACAAATTGGCCGCGAAACTCGAAACGCATACGGGCGACATCGCCTGATATGTGTCGCTGCCGCGCGTCCCGACCATTCCACTCCCGAATGATGGAGTTGTCTAATCGCAGTTGGGGCGTCAAGAATATGCTTCCAGCTTCCGGAGCTTGGTTGGCCCCTGAACATTAAAGGGCACCGATATACGGTAGGCTTATATTGGGGCATTCACGGGCGATTTATTTATGGCGCGTTACGAGGCCCGAGGTGGAATGCGCCGAACCTGGAAGCCTGTCTTGTTCTGCTCGAAGCCTACATCGTGATAGAACTTCAATGTGGCAGCCTACTTTGAACCCGTGAGCAACATGACCTTGGAAAAAGGTGCGGAGAAACTCGCGTCTTACGACGAAGCACTGTTCCTGTTCGGTCCGCGCTTCGTGCAGATCTACGGCCAGGCGCAAAGCCCGATGACAATCACCTCGCTGCGGCGGAAGTTGGTCGGATCGTGTCCCAGGGGGTGTAGCTTCGGCGTTCGCCGTGCCTTCCGGGCAGAGCCGGGACTGGATCAGCTTGCCGCGGCGGGCAGGCTGATGAGGGGATCATCGCTCATTGTCGCGATGGTCTCAAGGGTCATTTAGCGTGATCGCTGGACGGCCCATTCGTCGTTCTGCTCGAGCAACAAGGCACCGACGAGCCTGACGACGGCATCGTCGTTGGGAAAGATGCCGACGACCTCGGTGCGCCGCTTGATCTTGCCGTTCAGCCGCTCGATGGGATTGGTCGAGTGCAGCTTGGTCCAATGCGCCTTGGGAAAGGTCATGTAGGCCAGCACGTCCTCCTCGGCACTGTCCATGAGAGTTGCGAGCTTGGGCACTTTCGGTCTGATCTGATCGGCGACGTTGCGCCACTGCTGGCTTGCAGCCTCCGGCGTGTCCTGGGCAAACGCCGTGGCAATGAAGGCGGAGACGACACGCCGACCGCTCTTCCCGGCATGGGCCAATGCGTTTCTCATGAAGTGGACCCTGCAGCGCTGCCAGGTCGCGGAAAGAACCTTGGACACGTCCGCCTTGGGATATTACGGCACCTTTTCCTCGTTTCTGGAAATGGACTTCCCCCTGCCGGGCAATGTCGGCATCGCCAGCCAGTCGGGCGCTTACGGAACGCATCTTGCGGCCGTGGCGCGGGTGCGCGGCCTTGGGACCTCGGTTCTGGTCACCACCGGCAACGAGGCGGATGTGACGGTCGCCGACGCCATCGGCTGGATGGCCGGCAGTGATGCGGTGGACGTGATCTGCGCCTATCAGGAGGGTTTTCGCGACGCGGACCGCATGATCGCCGCCCTCGATGCGGCGCGAGCGGCCGGCAAGCCGGTCTTCATGCTGAAATCCGGACGCAGCCCGATCGGCGCTTCGGCGGCCGCCTCGCATACGGCCTCGCTCACCGGGGACGATGCCGTGGCCGAGGCAGTTCTCGCCGAACATGGCGTCATCCGGGTGCGTGATACCGAGCAGATGCTTGATTTCGCCTACGCGGCGCGGCAGCGGATCTATCCTGCCCACAATAGTCTCGGCGTGATCACCATCAGCGGCGGCGCGGGGATTGTCGCCAGCGATGAGGCAGAACTGGTGGGCTTGCCGATGCCGACCATGCCGGCCGAGGCGCAGGTCCGGTTGAAACAGCTTCTGCCTTATGGCGCTCCGGCCAATCCGCTCGACTGCACGGCCCAGGCACTGAACGACATGTCATTGTTCGAGCAGTTCACCCGCGCGGCGATCAGGGATGGCGAATATCGCTCTATCCTTTGTTTCATGACCTATGTAGCCGGGAGCGCGACGCTTGCGCCGAAACTGCGCGAAACCTTGCACAAGATCCGCGCCGAATTTCCCGACCGGCTGCTGGCGCTCTGCATCATCGCGGATGATGCCGTCACGCGCGCGTACGAAGAGGCCGGTTTCCTTGTATTTTCCGATCCAAGCCGGGCCGTGCGGGCCATTGCGGCGATGGGACGGGTCGGCGAAATGATGGCCCGGAAGCCGAAGGCGCTGCCGGAACTGCCGAATGTCCGCCTGCCGGCCGTCAGTCCCGACGAATACGCGGCAAAGGCGCTTCTCGCGAAAGCCGGCATAGCGGCTGCCGCCGAGCGGATCGTGCACTCGGCGGAGGAGGCGGTAGCCGCCGCTGCCGAACTCGGTTTCCCTGTCGTGATGAAGATCGTTTCGCCCGACATCGTTCACAAGTCCGATATCGGCGGCGTCAGGCTGAACCTGGTCGATACCGATTCCGTCCGGGCCGCCTATCACGATATTCTTGGCACGGTTGGCAGGACGGCTCCCGAGGCGCGCATTGCCGGTATCCTGGTTGCCCGACAGCTTTCGGGTGGCGTCGAATGCCTGATGGGTATCGGCCGCGACCTTGTCTTTGGCCCCGTCGCCGGGAAATGATCCTGTCGATCAAGGCAGCGGCAATCCTGACCGGGGCACGCGGTCGCGCGCCCGTCGATCTCGATGCGCTTGCATCCATGTTGTCACGGCTTTCCGCATTTGCCGTCGCTGCGGGCCCTCGCCTGCGCGCGATCGATCTCAATCCGGTGCTCGCGCTGCCCGACGGGGCCTTCGCGCTCGACGCGGTGATCGAGTGCGATGAGGAGGTTTTGCCGTGATCGACTACGAAAAGTTGATGGCCTACGACATTCCCGAGGTCCGTCAGAGCTACGGTCCGCGCGAGTGTGCCTTCTATGCTTTGTCGATCGGTGTCGGACAGGATCCGATGGACCGCGGTGATTTGCAGTTTGTTGGCGCTGGCGCGCTGGCACCCTTTCCGACCTTGCCGCTGGTGCTCGGCCACCCGGGGTTCTGGCTTGCAAATCCCGATACCGGGGTCGACGCGCTGCGCCTTGTCCATGGCGAGCAAGGCATTACGCTGCATGCCCCGTTACCGCCTGAAGGTGTAGTGATCGGCAAGACCCGCGTTACCGGCATCATCGACAAGGGCGCCGGGCGCGGCGCGCTACTCTATACCGAAAAGGAATTGCGCGACGCGGACGATGGCAGGCTCTACGCGACAACCCATGCCACCACCTTCCTGCGCGGGGACGGAGGTTTCGGGGGGCCGGTCGGTCCGGTGAAGCAGACCCATACGCTTCCCGAAACGGATCCCACGTTTGTGCGCAAGACGCAAACTCGACCCGAGCAGGCGCTCTGGTACCGTTGGAATGGCGACGACAATCCCTTGCACATTGATCCTGATGTTGCCGCCAAGGCCGGATTCGAGCGGCCCATCCTGCACGGATTGTGCAGCCTGGGCATCGCCGCGCATGCTCTGATGAAGACGCTTTGCGCAGGCGATCCGACGCGACTCAAGGGGCTTGACGTTCGTTTCAGTTCGACAGTCCTGCCGGGGGAGACATTGCTTACGGAAATCTGGCCGGACGGCTCCTTCCGCGTGTGCGCGGCGGAGCGCGGCATGGTGGTGCTCGGAAACGGTCTCGCCCAATTCGAATGAGGAGGAAACGGCGATGGATGCAGCGCTCGCAACTGGCGAGGACAGGCTTGAGGGGGTGCGCCTGTTGGTCGAAAGCGCTGCAGGCATTGCCTCGCGCGATGGCGATCTCAAGGCGATTCGACATCTGCGCTTTAGCAGGCCGGGAATAGATCGAGGACGCTGGAGCGAGATCTCCGCCATGGGTTGGCTTGGAATTCGGCTGCCGGAAGCGGCAGGCGGCGCAGGCCTTGGCATGGCGGAATATGCGGCGCTCGCTGGCGAAGTAGGAGCGGCGTTGCTGCCCGAGCCGCTCATCGAGGCCCAGCTTGCTCTCGATTTCATGGGCAAGGACGCACCCGCCGAAGCGTTGAGCGGTGACAAGCTTATCTTGCCGGCCTGGCTCGATGCTCCCGATGGCCTCACGATCGCCGGAGACATCACGGAGGCCGAGGGGCGGATCTCGGGAAGACAGCGTTTCGTGCCAATGGCCGCCGCCGCCAATGCGTTTCTCGTCGTTTCGACTGAAGCCTGCTGGTTGGTCGACGCGAAAGCCGCGGGCATGTCGCTTGAAATCGAAAACACCATCGATGGCGGTCACACGGCGACCTTGATCCTCGATGGGGTCGAGGCGGAACGGCTATCTGCGCCAGATGCGAAGGCGCTCGAAGCCGCGGCCCTGGCCACGGCGTCGGCATTGCTTGGAATCATGGGGCGCGCCTTTGCCATCACGCTCGACTATCTCAAGACACGCGTCCAGTTCGGCCAACCTATCGGCCACTTCCAGGCGCTGCAGCACAGGGCTGTGGATATGGAAATCGAGATTGGCTTGACGCGGGCGGTGCTACGCGATGCCGTCGAAGCGTTCGATTCGGGCGACGACTGCCGTCGTATCGTCTCCAGAGCGAAGGCGCGGGCCGCCGATGCCGCCATGCTGGTTACGAGACAGGCGGTGCAGCTTCACGGTGCCATCGGATATACGGAAGAGGCCGATATCGGATTGTTCCTGCGCCGTGCCATGGTGCTGGCACCGCGTTACGGCAGCGCGGGTTTCCATCGCCAACGTTACGGCGGCCTGACGGAGGGGCGGCCATGACCGGGATTGCGGCGGCCCTTGAAGAGGGACTTCTGATCCTCACGATGGACGAGCCCGAGCGTTGCAATCCCGTCGGTCATGCAGTGCGACGCAGGTTGGTCCAGCTTCTCTCGGATGCTGAACACGACCGAGCCGTTCACGCTGTTGTTTTGACGGGTGCAGGTGGGCACTTTTCCACCGGCGGCGATATTCGTGACCAGAAGGCTGTGACCAACATCGCCGAGGCGCGCGATCGTTTCTCGGTTGTGAAGGATCTCGTGGGGCGAATGGTGAGGTTTCCCAAGCCGCTCGTCTCCGCCGTTGAAGGGTGGGCTGCTGGCGGTGGCTTCGCTTTGGCGTTGGCTTGCGAAACCGTCGTTGCTGCGGAAACGGCTCGTTTTGCCTCGAGTTTTGGCAAGATAGGTCTGATCCCCAGTATGGGGCTGCTGGCCACGCTGCCAGCGCGCATAGGCTTCGCACGGGCGCCGTATCATCCTCGCCTCGGCAACGATCGATGCGCTGGAGGGGTACCGCCTCGGCTTCGTGGACGAACTCGTACCGGAAGGTGGAGCGCTTGCCGCAGCCAAGGCTTTCGCCGGCACTGCGGCAGAAGCTGCGCCTTTGCCGAGGCCTATGTAAAGGACTTCCTCGCCTTGGAGGTCGACAGGGCGCTCGAATTCGAACGCCAGATCCAGCCGACGCTCTTGTTCAGCGCTGACGCGTTGGAAGGGCGCGCAGCCTTTTTCGAGAAGCGTGCAGCAGTATTCAGGGGAGAATGAAATGACAGCCATCGCTAGCCTGACGGCACCCGAGCCGCATGCGGACCTGAACACGCTTTCGGATGCGGACTTCCGCGCTACGATAGGTCGCTGGATCGCTACCAACTATCCGCAGGAACTGCGCAGTCCACCCAAGCGGCTGCACGCCGCAGAAGCCATGCCCTGGTACAAGATCCTGTCGCTGCAGGGCTGGGTAGCGCCTGGATGGCCGCGCGAACATGGCGGGATGGGACTCTCTCCCTCGAAGCTGCTGATCATGTTCGAGGAAATGGAGCGCTATGGTTGTGCGCGACTGCCCGATACTGGCCTGACCATGGTCGGTCCTCTCCTGATCGCTCACGGAACAGATGCTCAGCGCGCCTACCATCTGCCGAAGATCCTCTCGGGCGAAATAGTCTGGTGTCAAGGCTATAGCGAACCCAACGCCGGCTCCGACCTTGCGGCGCTCCGCACGTCGGCCGTGCGCGAAGGCGATCAGTGGGTGATCAACGGGCAGAAGATCTGGACGACGCTGGGCATGGACGCGCAATGGATCTTCGTGCTTGCCCGCACGGACCAGCAGGCCGCCAAGCAAAAAGGCATAAGCTTCTTTCTTGTGCCGATGGATACGCCCGGCGTGAAGGTTCGTCCGATCGTCAACATCGACATGCACGACGAATTCGCAGAGGTCTTCTTCGACGATGTTCGCATCCCCGCCGACTCGATCGTCGGGGAGGTGAATTCGGGCTGGACCACCGCCAAGAACCTGCTTGGCTTCGAACGTCTGTTCCTGGGCTCACCAAAGCAATCGGAAGGAGCGCTCGACCATCTCGAGCGGCTTTGCGACCATCTGGGAAAGAGCGCTGACTATGCATCACTCCTCAACGGATTGCGCATGGAGCTCGAGGACCACAAGTCCTTTTACAAGACCTTCGCAGACAAGGTGCGACGCGGCGAAACGCTCGGCCCTGACGTTTCCATGCTGAAGATCAACCAGTCCGCGCTCTACCAGGAGATCACAGACCGGATACTGGAGGTCGCCGGCGAACTGGGAACGCTTGCAGGGCCGCTGCTGGACGCTCCGACGCTCTACCCCGGCAGTGTCTTCCTTCAGGCGCGACCAACATCGATTTATGGTGGCTCATCGGAAATTCAGCGCAACATTGTTGCCAAACAAGTGCTCGGTCTCGGCCGATAAAACGCCTGTTCAAGGAGGGAATTCGAAATGACAGTCGATTTGGGACTGGAGGGCAAGGTCGCGGTCGTCACGGGAGCGGGCGGTGGCATCGGTCGAGGCATTGCGCTGGAGTTTGCCCGGGCGGGCGCTCGCGTGGTGATCAATGATATCGGCGTTTCACTGGGAGGGAGCGGCGAGCGCTCCAGCGCACCCGCAGAGGAAACCAAGGCGATGATCGAGCAGCTCGGCGGCCAGGCGATCATCTCGAGCGAAAGCGTGTCCGAATGGAACGCCGCACGCCGCACCATCGAAATGACCATGGACAGCTTCGGTCAGGTGGATGTGGTGGTCAACAATGCCGGGATCCTTCGAGACGTCATCTTCCACAAGATGGATCCTTCCGACTGGGAGGCGGTGATAAATGTGCATTTGAACGGCAGCTTCTATATGAGCCGTGCGGCCGCTGAGCCGTTTCGTGCTCAAGGCAGAGGCGCCTTCGTGCATATGACCAGCACCTCCGGCCTGATCGGAAATTTCGGTCAGGCGAACTACGCCGCGGCCAAGCTCGGCATCGTTGGCCTTTCGAAATCAATCGCTCTGGACATGAGCCGGTTCGGCGTGCGCTCGAACTGCGTCGCGCCCTTCGCCTGGAGCCGGATGACGAGCTCCATTCCTGCAACGACTCCGGAGGAACAGGCGCGCGTCGAACGCATGAAGCGCATGACGCCGGAGACCAACGCGCCGCTCGTCGTCTTCCTGGCATCGGCCGCGGCGGAGGGAATTACAGGCCAGGTTTTCGCAGCTCGTCTCAATGAACTGTTCCTGTTCAACGCCATGCGACCGATTCGCAGCGTCCAATCGGGAGGAGGTTGGACGCCGGCCCTGATAGCCGAACGCGTCCTACCCGCCTTCAAGGCGAGCGTCGTCCCGATGGAGCGTTCGGGTGACGTATTCTGCTGGGATCCGATCTGAGGACTGTGGAGGCTACCGTCAAGCCGACTCCACCCCTCTCTGTGCAGGAAATGACCGCGGCGGCACTGATCTGCGTGGCGATCGTTTTCGGTGTTTCGAGCGTCTTTGTTCGGTATCCGGCGGTCACGGGAGCCGGTGGTCTGGCATTGGTCGCCTTCCTCGTTCTTTCCTATCGGCGTCTGGGGCTCATCGCTTTGGTGCCGCTGTGGATCTCGACACTGGCCTTCGCCGGGGCGATCTGGCGCGGTGTGTGTCCCCGGCCATGACGCTTGGCGAATTGAAGCTGCGCAAAGGCCGCCGGTTCCTGTACGAATACGACCTCAACATTCCCTGGGAGCACGAGTTTCGGCTGGAGGAGCGCCAGCCAGTCACTCCGGGCGCTCACTATCCGGCATGCATGGGAGGAGACGGCGCCTGCCCGCAGGAAGACTGCTGTCGCTTTGCACTTAACCCCAAGAATCCGTCGCAGCAATTTCAGAAGGATAGCCTGGCACTTAATTTGAGAATAGGCACTTAACTTGAGAATTTCGCATAAATCTGATCAGTTAATGTGAGAATCAGACTACCGAGGAAATCGACGGTATCTTGCTGTGAGTGACGCCTTCCCTGACGAAGTTGACGAAGCGCTTTGGGATGAAGCGTGCCGGCGCGCAGACGCAATTCGAGACTTTTTGAAAAGCCGCACTGGCAGGATGTCGGTGGCGGATGTGGCGCTGCTTGCGACCGAGCTCGAAATCAGTCAAGCGACTGCATACCGCCTCATCAAGCTATTCCGGGCCGGCGGGACCGTGATGAGCCTGGTGGAGCGCAAGCCCGGCCGACCAGGAGGCCATCGGGTACTAGATGACAGGCGGGAGGAGATCATTCGGACGACGATCAGCCGGTACTACCTTACCCGCAATCGTGCGTCATTTACACAGCTGGTCCGGGATGTGCAGACGAACTGCATCTCCGCTGGACTTCGGCCGCCCCATCGCCGAACAATCAAAGCTCGACTCGAAGACATCGATCTACAGAAGCGGGCCAAACGGCGCGGCGAAGCCAAAATCGTCAAGAACACTCGTGCTGTTCCCGGGGTGTTAGCCGCCTCCCGGCCATTGCAGATCGTGCAGGTCGATCATACGAAAGCGGATATCTTTGTCGTTGACGAGGAAACGCGGCAGCCGATCGGCCGGCCTTGGCTGACGCTGGCGATGGATGTCTGCAGCCGGATGGTGACGGGCTTCTACCTCACGATGGATGCCCCTTCCCGCCTTTCGACCAGTCTTTGCCTTCTGCATTCCGTTTTTGACAAGTCAGCTTGGCTGCGTGAACGGGAGATCAGCGAGGCTTGGCCCGTTGCAGGTTTGCCAGATACCTTACACGTCGACAACGGCGCCGATTTTAGGAGCCAGTCTTTCAAGCGGGGATGCCAGGATGCCGGCATCGCGATCGACTGGCGGCCGCCAGGGGAGCCACGCTTCGGTGGTCACATCGAGCGTCTGATTGGGACGCAGATGGGAAAACTCCACCTGCTGCCTGGCACGACGTTCAGCAATGCCCAGGAGCTTGGCGAATACGACTCTAAGCGACATGCGGCACTCACTTTGCGCGAGCTCGAGCGTTACATCGCGCTGGACATTGTCGGCTCCTATCACCATTCGATACACGGCAGCTTGGGCCGGCCGCCGATTGCAGTATGGCGGGAGCACGAGGACGTGATACCGCTTCGACTTCCCCAGGACCGGATGCGTTTCTGGCTGACGTTCCTGCCGGAGCAGGAACGCACGCTGCGGCCAACCGGGATTCACCTGTTCGGGCTGCGTTATTGGTCAGCTGCCCTCACCGCCGATGTTGGGCGCTCTAACCGGCGTCTCCTTGTAAAGTACGACCCACGGGATATGGCTCGCGTCTTCGTCCGGCGCCCGTCCGGCAACTTCGTGGAAGCCCGCTATGCCGACGTTACCTTGCCCTCGGTGACACTACACGAGGCACTGGCGGCGCGCCGCGCGCTGCTGACAAAGGGGCGACGGGAACTAGACACCCGCACCATAGTCGGCACGGCAGTTGAGCAGCGCAAGCTGGTCGAGGCAGCAGTCAAAAAGACGGCGTTCGCCCGACGCGGTCCCGCAAGCCGCCACAAAACGAGAGTGGAAGACGGCGGATGGGGGTCGCTTCGCGGGATAGACTCCAGCAAACCTGTGGCCTTCGACGAGGACACGGAGTGAACTGGCATGAACACGGAAATCTCCCACCTAACCTCAAACGCCGCGGCTTTGCTTGCGGAGACGGATGCGCAACGCATCAGGGCGATCAGATCACGCCGCTGGCTGGTTTATCCGCGCGCCAAGCAGGTGCTTGAGCGGCTCAACCAACTGCTCGATCATCCACGCGGCACACGCATGCCTTCGCTCGCCATCTACGGCGACAGCGGAATGGGCAAGACGATGATCATGAAGCGTTTCCGTGATCAGCATCCACCGAGCTTCAGTTCTCTTACCGGCAAGTTGAAGACACCGGTTCTGGCCATGGAGATGACCAGCCGACCCGGCGAACGACGGTTCTACGCGGAACTACTAACCCTTCTCGGCGCACCGCAAAGGCCACGCGCCGATATCGCCCAGATGGAGCAGGCGGCGATGCGCATCATGGAGGCTATCGGCGTTCAGGTGTTAGTGATTGACGAGGTGCACAATATCCTCGCCGGAACCTATCGCGAGCAACGCATCGTCCTCAACACCTTGCGCTTCCTCAGCAACCGACTTCAGATCTCCCTCGTCTGCTTTGGCGTCAATGATGCCCGCGAAGCGATCGGTGGCGATGTGCAACTGGCCCGCCGCTTTGAACAGTTCACCCTAAGCCGCTGGGCTGCAAACGAGCAGTTCGAGATCCTGATCTCTTTGATCCTGCGCAACACGCCCCTACGCCAGCCGTCGGTGTTGACCGCAAAATCGCTACGGCGGATGTTGCAGATATCCGAGGGCATCACCGCAAACCTCTTCCATATGTTAAACACACTCGCAATCGAGGCCATCGAAAGCGGCCAAGAGAGAATTACGGACGCAGCTGTCGAGAGATGGGAGCCGGAGTTTGATGCGGAAGCCGCCTTCGCATGACCTTCAAGCCCCCCAGCAGTTGCCGGTAACACTGGCTCCCTGCACCGATGAGCTGCTGTCGTCGTGGGTTGCTCGGCATGCGGTGTTCTATGGTGTCCCTCCCCTTGCCATGCTTCGGCATTGCCTCCCAGAGACGCCATCCCTGCGCGCCACCGATCTTAGTCTCAACGACAATCAGATCCTCCGCCTGGCGCATATACTCTGCGTGGATGAGGCAACGATCCGCCGCACCACCTTCACAGATATCGCCCGGTCGTCGCGGTGCCTGATTGCGACGGATGCGATACAGTCATGCTCAACCTGTTGTCCCGCAAAGACGGAACCGAGAGCCATTCTTCGAAGTCAGTTGCTCGGCTGGCGTATCACCTGTGCTCTCTGCGGCGACCTGCTACAGAGCCCCTCGGGGGTTAGCTGCGCCTCAACCTTCGGTCACTATAGCGCAACGGCTCTCATCGGCGAACGGCTGCTCCACGATGAGGCCTCACGAAAAGCTCGAACCTGGGTATCACCGGCCAGGATTGCACAACTTTTGCTGATGCGCCGCGTGAAGAACCCCACCTTTGGAAATTATGAGCCATGGCGTTACCGGGTACTTGGCGCACTCATTCCTGATCTCGATGATGTCGTTGATCGGCAGAGTCTGCCAATGTCGTCATGCCCAATCCTGCCCCTGCACCTGCGGCCGGCTCTGCTGGCCGCAATAGCCATGGTTGAGCGCTCAGGGCCAGAGATGCTCGAAATGCTTTGCGGACAAATGAGGGGCGAGAACAAGGTGCGTTTCAGCAGCGCCATCAACGAGATCATGAGGGGTACCTCCCGATCAACCGCGTCATCCCAACTGCAACTAATCTGAGAATCTTCCCGGCAAGATTCTCACGTTAACTGCCAATTCTGGCTCAAAGCGGCCGCATTCTCACGGTTAACTGCCAACCAACACCTGCTTTTTCCTTCCTGTAACCTTGCGGAGACGATGAGCCTCCGCGTCTGATTGTTATTCTCGAGGCTCCGGCAAACGCTCGTTCGCTCGCAGCTTCCAGACGGCGCCGACAATTCCCTCCCTGAACATCAGGACACAGACGATGAACGTCGCACCCTGAATGGCCGTGACCCACGAGCCGCTCTCGGCGAGATAGGTCTGCATCGCGACGATGATGATGGCCCCGACTACGGGACCCAGCGTCGTGCCGAGACCGCCGATCAGCGTCATCAGCACCACCTCACCGGACATCGTCCAGTGGACGTCCGTCAGCGATGCGAGCTGGAACACCAGTGCCTTGGTCGCGCCTGCGAGGCCAGCGATCGCAGCTGACAACACGAAGGCAAGATGCTTGTAGCGATTAGAATCATAGCCCAGGGAGATCGCACGGTTCTCGTTGTCGCGAATGGCCTTCAGGGTCTGGCCGAACGGTGATTCGACCGCACGGTGCAGAACAGCAAGGCCGATCAGGAAAACCGCAACAACGAAGGCATACATCGCCATCGTGTTGTTGAGATCGATGATGCCAAACAGAAACCCGCGGGGAATTCCCTGCATGCCATTCTCCCCACCGGTGAGCGGGGCCTGTACCGCGAAGAAGTAGACCATCTGCGCCAGCGCCAGCGTGACCATGGCGAAGTAGATGCCATGGCGACGGATAGCGATCGCACCGATCACGTAGCCCAGCAGTCCGGCACCCACAGTCCCGACGAGGACACTGAGTTCCGGGGTAAGACCCAGGTCCCGCGCCGCGTAACCACAGAGATAGGCTGCGGAGCCGAAGAAGGCAGCATGTCCGAAGGACAAGAGCCCGCCATAGCCGATCAGAAGATTGAACGCACAGGCGAAGAGTGCAAAGCACAAGGCTTTCATCAAGAAGACCGGATAGACGACGTACGGCGCAATGGCAAGCACGGCCGCCGCGAGGATGAAAATCGCGATCCGGCGAGAAAGGCGGCCATTGTGCCGTGACAAGGGACGCGTCTTGGTGGTGTTCATTCGGCCCTCCCGAACAGACCAGTGGGTTTCACGAGCAGCACGATGGCCATGACGACAAAGATGACGGTGCTGGACGCTTCAGGGTAAAAGACCTTCGTTAATCCCTCGATGAGTCCGAGACCAAAGCCTGAGACGATGGCACCGAGAATCGAGCCCATGCCGCCAATGACGACAACGGCGAACACGACAATGATGATGTTGGAGCCCATGACAGGGCTTACCTGATAGATGGGGGCAGCCATTACGCCGGCAAGCGCCGCCAGTGCAACCCCAAACGCATAGGTGAGTGTGATCATCAACGGCACGTTGATGCCGAAAGCTTGCACGAGCTTCGGGTTCTCCGTCGCGGCGCGCAGATAGGAGCCTAATCGCGTTTTTTCGATCAGGAACCAGGTCGCGAAACATATGAAGAGAGAGGCGACCAGCACCCAGGCCCGATAGTTCGGGAGAAAGATGAAGCCAAGGTTCTGAACGCCCTGAAGCTGCGCGGGGATCGGGTAGGCAAGCCCCGACACGCCAAACTGGTTCCGGAAAACGCCTTCGATCAGAAGAGCGGTGCCGAAGGTAAGAAGAAGGCCATAGATATGGTCCAGCTTGTAAAT
Organism: Neorhizobium phenanthreniclasticum; assembly: GCF_040066075.1. Classification (NCBI taxonomy): domain Bacteria; kingdom Pseudomonadati; phylum Pseudomonadota; class Alphaproteobacteria; order Hyphomicrobiales; family Rhizobiaceae; genus Neorhizobium; species Neorhizobium phenanthreniclasticum. The sequence goes on along the minus strand of NZ_JBEAAL010000030.1, from coordinate 2,618 downwards.
GCGGCGGAGCATATAGCGCTCCATGGCGACCGCGAGCACGCCCACGATAAACGGAGAAAGGATTAGCGCACCCCAATAGTTGACGCCGAGATAGTTGAGCAGGAGCCACGCGGCGAAGGCGCCGAGCATGTAGAGCGCGCCATGCGCGAAGTTGATGATATTGAGCAGGCCGAAGATGATCGCAAGACCGAGACTTAGGAGTGCATAGAAGGCGCCGTTGATGAGCCCGATCAGGATCTGGCCGAGCAGCGCCTGCATGGGAATGCCAAGGATAGTCGTCATGCTCGCCTCCTAAACGCCGAGAAACGAGTGCAGGCGTTCTGCCACACCCGGATCATTGAGGTCGTCCTTCGCCACCATGTCGACCACGCGTCCGTTCTCGACTACGTAATGGCGGTCGGCGATGCGACTGGCAAAGGGGAAGTTCTGCTCCACCAGCAGGATCGTGAAGCCCCGCTCCTTGAGAAGCCCGATCGCGATGCCGATCTGCTCGATGATGACCGGCGCCAAACCCTCCGTAACCTCGTCCAACAACAGGAAATCGGCGCCAGTACGCAGGATACGCGCCATCGCAAGCATCTGCTGTTCGCCCCCAGAGAGTTTCGTGCCCTGGCTTCCCGCCCGCTCCTTAAGATTGGGAAACAGCGTGTAGATCTCTTCGATGGTCATGCCGCCCGGCTTGATCGTGGGCGGAAGCAGAAGGTTTTCCGTGACGTCGAGGCTTGAAAAGATGCCGCGTTCTTCCGGCACGTAGCCGATACCGAAGCGGGCAATCTTATGCGGAGGAAGCCGGGACAGATCAGCGCCGTCGAAGCGGATGTCACCGCGCCGCTCGACGAGGCCCATGATGGCGCGCAATGTGGTGGTCTTTCCGGCGCCGTTGCGTCCGAGAAGCGTAACGAGTTCACCGCGCTCGACATGCAGATCGATGCCATGCAGTACATGGCTGTCTCCGTAGAAAGCGTTCAGTCCCTCGATACGCAGGCGTTTTTCGCAATGGGTGTCAAGCATGGACGCCTCCGATATAAGCTTCCCGGACCGCCGGGTTTTGGGAAACAGAGGCGTAGTCGCCCTCTGCGAGAATGCTGCCTCGCGTCAGCACGGTGATGGTGTCGGAAAGGTCGGAAACCACATCCAGATTGTGCTCGACCATCAGCACGGTGCGGCCTTCGGATACACGCCGCACCAATTCGGCGACACGACCGATGTCCTCGTGGCCGAGCCCCGCCATCGGTTCGTCGAGAAGCAGCAACTCCGGATCGAGTGCGAGCGTGGTCGCGAGTTCGAGAACACGTTTGCGCCCATAGGAGAGGTCGCCGGCAAGCGTATCTCGATAGGTCTCGAGGCCGACCCATTCGATGAGCTCGTCCGCCCTAACGTGAAGCGGGTAAAGCGAACGCTTCGGCTTCCAGAAGTGGAACGAGGTGCCGAGCTTGCGTTGAAGCGCCATGCGAACGTTCTCAATCACCGTCAGATGGGGGAAGATCGAGGAGATTTGGAAGGACCTGACCATTCCGAGCCGGGCCATCGCCGCGGGTCCGGTTCTCGTGACGTCCCGACCATTGAAAACGATCGAACCACCCGTCGGGGTGAGGAACTTCGTCAAGAGATTGAAACAGGTTGTCTTGCCCGCCCCGTTCGGCCCTATAAGCGCATGTATAGTGTGGCGCCTCACGTTCAGATCGACGTTGCGCACGGCGACGAAGCCGTGAAACTCCATCGTCAGTCCGCGTGTTTGCAGAATATGATCGTCTACTCCTCCCGGCTTTACGCCGGCTTCGTTTCTCTCCATGGTCCTCCCCCGAGAGTTGATGTTGTTAGACCCGCTCGATGATCGTCGCGATCCCCTGTTCGTCATCGCGCCATCGATATACATGCCACGGCCTGTGCCGTCGCGCTGACGAAGCGCGAGCAAGATGTTGATCACCACCGGCGGCGCGCCACCTGCAATGTCTCCCGCGAGGAACACCGGTAGAGCCGGCACGCCATAATTACCGGCGGAAAGACCCAACAGTCCCGCCTCGGCGACGAAGTTCAGATCACGGTTGCCCTTACCTGCCTTTGGACCAGTCTGGTCCCAGCCGGGGATCGAGCAATAGAGCAGCCGCGGGTTGCGCTTTGCCAACACATCGTATCCGAGGCCAAGGCGGTCCATGCCCCCCGGCCGGAACTCCTCAATCAGTGCGTCCGCCTTTTCAATCAGCGGCCAGAGTACCTCCATGTCGGCAGGCGATTTCAAATCGACCGCCATTGACTGCTTGCCGCGGTTGAGCATGGCGAACAGCAGGCTTTCGCCGTCGACAATGGGCTTGTAAGTGCGCATCGCGTCGCCGTCGTCCGGACGTTCGATCTTGATCACCTGCGCGCCCACCTCAGCCCGCCTCGGGCTCGCGAGCGGCCCGGGAAGGAGCGTCGAGAAATCAATAACGAGAAAATCTGTTAAAGGAGGCATGCGGTAACCCTCATTCACGATCAGCCTTCACGAACCGCCGAAGTTTGGCGTCCGTTTTTCGATGAAGGCGGTGATGCCTTCCTGCGCGTCCTTTGACTGGAAGGCGAGGGTTGAGATCTCGGCTTCGATCTTCAACCCGTCTTGCAATGTGGTCGACAGAGCACGC
>NZ_JBEAAL010000029.1:0-96768 GCF_040066075.1 Neorhizobium phenanthreniclasticum | reverse complement strand
TGTTGAGATCTGCAAAACCCCAATAAGGTAAGCCCAAAGGCCGGAAGTGTGACTGTCCCTCGATCTTCACCTGCATGTCAGTGATCCGTTCTCTCAACGGCCGCGGCCTCTTTCATGCCATCTCCTTGGCTAAGATGACTATACATTATAACATATTGTATAATGTTATTCTTTCAAGAGTGACTTGGAACTTTGGGCACTTTCCCTGGTTGTTGGGCGAAGGAGAAAGGCCATGGCTACGACCACCGCCAATCGGGTCAGCACCCAGACTTCCGACGAGATCAACCGTCGCCTGCGCCGCGAGATGCAAGACAGGCTTGCCTATTACGAAGTTCATCCTGACCAGATCGAATCCCGGCTGGCGGAACTGGATCGAGAGTGGGACATCGAACGAACACTCGAGGCGAATGCCTCCTCATTGGCCTTCACCGGAACTGTATTGGCAGCCACGGTAGACCGCCGCTGGCTGACGCTCCCCGTTGTCGTGACGGGATTCCTGTTCCAGCACGCGGTTCAGGGCTGGTGTCCGCCGCTGCCGATCCTGCGCCGGCTGGGTTTTCGGACGGCTGAAGAGATCAATCAGGAACGCTATGCGCTAAAGGCGCTCAGAGGTGATTTCGAAGCCCATGGCGGCAACAAGCTCGATGCGGTGCTTCGAGCCATCGGCATCAGACGAGGCAGCGCATGACGCCGGCGTCCATCGGTCTGGAAGAAACTGATGATCGCGGCTTCCCCGCGGCACTGATCTGGTCAGGATATGCACTGGGCTTTGGACTGGGTGGGTTCTTCGATGGAATACTGCTGCACCAGATCCTGCAATGGCATCATCTCCTGAGCGGCATTGAGGAGGCGCGCCAGGACATCCGGGTGCTGATCCTGGCGGACGGACTTTTCCACGCCCTGATGTATGTCATCGCCGCGGCGGGGCTGTGGCTGCTGTGGCGGTCGCGGCACGCCTTCGCTTCCGGTGGAGCAGACAGACTGCTGTTCGCGAACGCATTGATGGGCTTCGGCGCCTGGCATGTCCTCGACAGTGTCCTTTCCCACTGGATACTCGGAATCCACCGTATCCGGATGGACGTCGAGAACCAGTTGTTCTGGGATCTCCTGTGGTTCGCCGTGTTCGGGCTCGTGCCTCTGGCGCTTGGGATGCTGATGCGCAGGAATAGCAAAGGAGACGGTGGGCGCCGTATCCCGAAAGGACCGGCGGCACTTGTTATAGCGGTATCCATTGCAGGCCCTCTTGCGGCACTACCCGCTCCGAACGATGGAACCGTCATGATCGTGTTTGGTCCCGGCACCACCGCCGCACGGGCCATGCAAGGCCTTGAGGCAAGTCGCGGCCGCCTGCTGTGGTCCGATGCGTCCGATACCGTCTGGGCCGTCGACATATCCGGCGGAGGGGATGCGAAGCAGTTTTACGATCATGGCGCGCTCCTGATCGGCAATTCGATCCTGCCAGCGGGATGCTTCATCTGGACGCGGGTCTGAGACCGTCAGAGCGGAAAGCAGGCTCTTGCTGTAAACCAGCGGCCGCCTCTTTCGAACGTCAGGCTGCCCCCGAGACGATCGAGCGCCATTGCTTCGGGTGACCGAATTTTACTTGTCCGCGTCCATGTCGGTGAAGCGGGCTTCCGTGTTCAACTTCATTGCCGCCTGCCGGTCAGAATGCCAGCCCGGACCGAAGCCTATCCGCACGGTGAGGTATTCTCGCGGTCAATCTCAAAGGCACGTTCGATGGCCTCCGGGAGGCTGCCAGACGGTTGCGTGACGGAGGCCGCGTCGTCAATTTATCGAGCAGCGTCGTCGGTCTCTACCGATGGTAGGAGGATTATCCTTCGGCTACTGGTCTAATTGAGCTGCGCGGACTTCAACGCCGCTTCAAACTTTTCGCGCGCCTCGTCAGGTGATTGTCGTCCATCCAACGCCGCAAGGATTGCGTTTTCCGCAATTGCGAAGTCGCGGTCCTTCAGGTGAGGCCAGTCGGATATCATGAAGTTGTGCGCTTCGAGCGGCCCGAATATCAAATGGCCACCGGCGCGGACAGGTTTGTCCCATCTCAGCGTCAGCATTGTCGTTCCTCCTTCCCTGGAAATAGCGCTTGCGCTCGGAAAGGCAATGAGGCGACTGTCCGAGAAAACGAAACGCTTAATCATAAGGGATTTTCAAGTCGCCAATGACGCTGGCAAAATGCCTGCCGAATTTCCCGGCCCGTAGGCGGATTGCCTGGTGCGAATGACGATGGCCGCCTGTTGCCTTGCCCAGCCTTCTTATGGGAAGACTGGGCACAACCGGGAGCTCCCGACATCCCCGGAAGCCGAGCGGTTTCTTGAAAAATCAGAAGAAACCGAGTGGCTTGGGATCGTAGCTCACCAGCATGTTCTTGGTTTGCTGGTAGTGGTCGAGCATCATCTTGTGCGTTTCGCGACCGATGCCGGATTGCTTATAGCCGCCGAAGGCGGCATGCGCCGGATAGGCATGGTAGCAGTTCGTCCAGACGCGCCCTGCCTGGATCTCGCGCCCGAAGTGATAGGCTCTCATCCCGTCGCGCGTCCACACACCGGCGCCAAGGCCATACTGCGTGTCATTGGCGATTTCGAGCGCCTCCTTCTCGTCCCTGAAGGTCGTGACGGAGACCACCGGACCGAAGATCTCCTCCTGAAAGATGCGCATCTTGTTGTGACCCCGGAAAATGGTGGGCTTCACGTAATAGCCGTTCGAAAGCTCTCCGCCGAGATCGTTACGCGCGCCACCGGTCAAAACCTCGGCACCTTCCTGCCTGCCGATGTCGAGATAGGAGAGGATCTTTTCGAGTTGTTCGTGAGAAGCTTGCGCTCCGAGCATTGTCGAGGGATCGAGGGGATTGCCCTGCTTGATCGCGTCAACGCGCTTGATCGCCTTTTCCATGAAGCGATCGTAGATCGATTCCTGAATGAGCGCACGGCTCGGGCAAGTGCAGACCTCACCCTGGTTCAGTGCGAACATCGCAAAACCTTCCAGCGCCTTGTCGAGGAAATCGTCGTCTTCGGCCATCACGTCGGCGAAGAAGATATTGGGCGATTTGCCGCCGAGTTCGAGCGTGACCGGGATCAGGTTCTGGCTTGCATATTGCATGATGAGCCGTCCGGTGGAGGTTTCGCCCGTGAAGGCGATCTTGGCGATCCGGTTGCTCGTGGCAAGCGGCTTGCCGGCTTCGAGGCCGAAGCCGTTGACGATGTTAAGCACACCGGCCGGCAGGAGGTCGCCGACGATTTCTGCCCAGACAAGGATGGAAGCCGGCGTCTGCTCGGCCGGTTTGATGACGACGCAATTGCCGGCGGCAAGTGCCGGAGCAAGCTTCCAGGCCGCCATCAGGATCGGGAAATTCCACGGAATGATCTGCCCGACGACACCCAAAGGCTCGTGGAAATGATAAGCGACGGTATCGTGGTCGATCTCGCCGATCGATCCTTCCTGGGCGCGGATGCAGGAGGCGAAGTAGCGGAAGTGATCGATTGCCAGCGGGATGTCGGCAGCCATCGTCTCTCGGATCGGCTTGCCGTTATCCCAGCTCTCGGCCTGGGCAAGCACCTCCAGTTTATCTTCCATCCGCTGCGCGACCTTCATCAAGATATTGGCGCGCTCGGTGGTCGAGGTTCGGCCCCATTTGTCCTTTGCGGCATGCGCGGCGTCGAGCGCGGCCTCGATATCCCTCTCGTCGGATCGCGGTATTTCGCAGATCTTGCCGCCGGTAACCGGCGTGATGTTATCGAAATACCGGCCGCCGACCGGCTCACGCCATTCGCCGCCGATATAGTTGCCGTATTTGAGCTTGAACGGAGATTCGATAATTTTCTGATGCAGCATCTGATCCTCCCGGAATAGCCAGGTTCACGACGAACCTGAGGGGGAAACTGCCCATCTTCTGACCCGGATGACAGAGCCGCTGCGTCATACCGCATTGCACAGTGTCGCAAATCTGCGACACATCCGGCCTGCCAGATTCCTTTGCATCAGTGCAATCCGAGCTTCTTGATCTTGCGGTGCAATGTCGCCCGGCTCATGCCGAGAGATATTGCTGCCTGCGAGACATTGCCGTTGGTGCGCGACAGCGCTCTCAGAAGAGCCGCGCGTTCCGCTCCCCGCAAGCCTTCCTGTTCCGAATTGGCCTCTTCATCGAGGAGGTCCGATGCGGGCATACCGCCGGCAATCCGCTGGTCGTCGATATCGAGTGCCAGACGTGCCGCCCTTGTCGCACCGATCACCATGTCATTCCCATCCACCGCGAGCAATGCAGAGACTGCGCTACTCTCCGTCGGCACCACGATGAAACGCGCGGCTGCGAACGCACTGCAAAACAACTGCAGTTCGATCCGCATGGCGGCTTCGCGGACAGTCTGCGAGATGATCGAAAGGGTGATCTCATTGATGTCGTCGCGGCAGGTCGAAACATCCAGCGCTCCAACAAGCTGCGCGCGATGATCGCGGATCGGCGCGGTCGTGCAGCTCAGATTGGTGGTGGACGCGAAGAAATGCTGATCACGGATGATGGAAACGGAACGTTCGTCGGCAATTGCCGTGCCGATCCCGTTTGTGCCGATGCTGGCTTCGGACCAAATGGAGCCGGTCCATAGACCGATGTCGTGGAAATCCTTGTCGTCTCCCGCCACCCCGCGCCGCTCGAGTGCGATGCCGCCACGATCGGTCAGCAGCAGGCAGCAGCCAGCCCTGCCGACCGTTTGAAAGAGGAGATCGAGTTCCCCGGTGGCATGGGCGACCAATTTGCCGGATCGCTCACGCGCCAACCGGAGTTCCTTCTCCGTCAGCCGTATGGGCAGCCGTTTCTCCTCCGGCGAAAGACGGTGCATGGTCATGCAGCGTCGCCACGATGCCACGACCCGGGAACTCGCGGCTGCGGACTGCGCGGATGCGTAGACCTGATTTGCATGCGTGACATGCTGGTTCATTGGCTCCTCCCGCAGAACATGGCCGATTGTCCCGTGAAAAAGATCATGCCGCAACTGCGCCGAAGGTCTAATGCGATTTGCCGTTTCGCAAGAATGGAAAGCGAGCATTCGCAGCCAAGCACTCGAAGCGCTCGCCGAACATCTCCGCGGCTTTGTGGTTACAAATCGCAACGCCTGCCCAATGTTTGTGCATTAAGGGGGTGTGGAAAATTTTAGGGCGCTCGGGCAAAATAATAGTTGCATAAGTCCACTAATGGGCGTTGAATGAAAACTGCAATACGAAAAGAGCGTGGACCGTCTCAAGCAGGATGGCGCTCTTATGGATGTACCAAGCTTCTGGAAATTATGCAGTTTCGGCGATTAACCGGAAAACGGTTAATCATGCCTTTGCCCCAGGTATCTCTTGGCCGGCGAACTTCGTCTTGGCCGGCGGGAATGACTTACTTTGTTTTGCGAGGGATGATGGCCAGCGATCCGAAAGCGACGCGAAATCCGATGACCGAAATCGGGCTCGACGTGCTTGAGGACACGCTGAGCTTCTATATCAGGTCGCTGAATATGGCAGTCTCGCGTGATCTCGACCAAAGCCTGGAAGGGCTCGATGTAGCCCGCGGCACCGGTAAGATTACGACGCTGCTTCTGGTGGATCGGCATCCGGGAATCCGACCTTCGGTAATCGCGCAGATGATCCTGAAAGATCGCTCGGCAATGGGAAGGCTGCTCGAGCAGATGGAAGAGCACGGACTGCTGACGCGCGAAGTTTCATCGGACGACAATCGCGCGCAGGCTCTTTACATCACCGGGAAGGGAAGGGAACTCGCTGATCTTATCCGTCCGATCATCACCAGGCAGTCGCGGAATTTCTTTTCCGACATAACGGACGAGGAGCACGCAATGCTGATCCGGGTTCTCGGGCGTACCTACCGCCGCGTCGTCGGGCTTGAACCCAACGACGAAGTCTGAGGATCAGGACCATGGCAGATGAAAAGGTGGTTTTGATCTCAGGCGCCAATCGCGGTATCGGCGCGGCCGCGGCAGAAGCCTTCGCGGCGGGAGGCTGGAGAGTTTCCCTTGGCATGCGGTCGCCGGTATTGCCGGTCTGGGCAGATGAGAACCGACATCAGGTGTGTGGTTACGACGCGACCGATCCGAAAGCCGGGGAGCGCTGGGTAGCGGCTGCTCTGGCACGGTTCGGCCGCATCGACGCCATCATCGCGAATGCAGGTGTCATGGTCGCCAAAACCGTGATCGAGGCTGAAGACGAAGACCTCGACGCCATGCTGACCGTCAATGTGAGGGCGCCGCGTCAGCTCGCCCGGGCCGCGTGGGAGCCGCTTGCGGCAGGCGGCCAAGGCAGGATCATCATCATCGCTTCACTCTCCGGCAAGCGGGTGAAATCAGCTCGCTCCGGAACCTATTCGGTCAGCAAGTTTGCGGCGGTCGGGCTGGCTCACGCCCTTCGCCATGCCGGCTTTGATCAGGGTATCCGCGCAACCGCCGTTTGTCCGGGCTTCGTCGCGACTGACATGGCGCGCGGCCTGACTGACCGGGATGATCGGATGATGACGAGCCCAGACGATCTTGCCCGCATTATCGTGATGCTCGTTTCTTTGCCGAACGAGGCATCGGTCGCAGAGTTCGCCATAAATTGCCAGCTGGAGGAGTCCTTCTGACATGCCCGGACCCTATGTTGTTCCCGTTCAGGGTGATGCGGAGCTGCCGAAAGAGGTCGATGTCGTTGTTATCGGCGGCGGTATCATAGGCACTTCCACCTCGCTGGAACTTGCAGAACGGGGCATGCGCGTGGCGCTCTGCGAAAAAGGCGGCATAGGTCATGAGCAGTCGAGCCGTAACTGGGGTTGGGTGCGTATCTCCAGGCGGGATCCACGTGAAGTTCCGTTGATGGCCGAGGCGTTGCGCATATGGGCGGATCTCGATCGCCGCACGGGTCGCGATACCGGCTACAAACGCGCCGGCATCGTGTTCACCTGTGCCGATGACAGGGCTTATGCAGAACACGAACGCTGGAACGAGAATCTGGAAGGTTATCAGCTCGAGTCCCGCATGCTGAGCGCCAAGGATTTCAGGGAAAAATATCCCGGTTCCGACATGAAGCTTGCCGGCGCGCTGTACACCGCCGCCGACGGCCGCGCCGAGCCGCAAAAAGCCGCTCCGGCGATCGCCGAGGCGGCGCGCGACAAGGGCGCCCATATTTTGACCGAATGCGCCGTGCGCGGCTTGCAGCTTTCCGGCGGGCGGGTGTCCGGCGTCGTCACCGAGCGTGGAGAGATCGCCTGCAAGTCCGTCGTCCTTGCGGGCGGTGCCTGGTCCAGCCTCTTTCTCGGCAACAACGGCCTCGACCTGCCGCAACTCAAGGTCATGAACTCGGTCATGCGCACCAAGCCTCTGGAAGGCGGGCCGGAGGAAGCCATCTGGTCGAGCGGCTTCGCCATCCGCAAACGCCAGGATGGCGGCTACACGATCGCCAACGGCTTCCAGAACATCGTGGATATCGTGCCGGCCTCGTTCCGCTATGCGACGAAGTTCCTGCCGGCGCTGATGCATGAATGGCGTTCATTGAGCTTCCGGTTCGGCGGCCGGTTTTATGACGAATACCGCATTCCACGGCGCTGGGAGCTCGATGAGCCAAGTCCCTTCGAATACCATCGCGTCCTTGACCCGATCCCGTCCAAGGCGATGGCCGAGAGCGCGCTCGTCAAGCTGAAGAAGGCGTTTCCGGTTTTTGAAAGGGCGGAAATCACCCAGCGCTGGGCAGGGCTTATCGACGTGACGCCGGATGCGGTTCCGGTGATTGACGCGCTGGATGCCATACCGGGCTTTCATGTCGCCACGGGCTTTTCCGGCCACGGTTTTGGCATCGGTCCGGCTGCGGGCCGGCTGATGGCCGATATCGTCACCGACCGCGAGCCCGTCGTCGATCGGAAGGCCTTCCGTTTCGGCCGTTTTTCCGATGGCTCGAAGATCGAACTGATCAGCGGCTTCTAAGAGCCGCTTCTGCCTTTAACGGCCCGGTTTTCCCGGAGCCTTTCGCAGAGGCGCCGCCCCGGCGGCGTATCACCGTCAACGTCCCGCAAGAGGGCGGTCAGATAAGCAGTTCCAGAAAATCAACAAAGGGGTACAGCTATGTCAGACAAGGAAGTTACAGTTTTTACGCATCCCACCCGGCGGCAGGCACTGACGCTGATGATGGCGGCAGGTTCTGCAGGTCTTTTCATGCCGAACATCCTCGGCAAGGGCGAGGCTCAAGCCGCTCCGCCCGCCAAGCCGACCGGCAAAGTCATCATCGGCTTTTCGCAGGAGCCGACCGTATTCAATCCCCATATGCCGCATATCGAGGTGGATGAAGGCGTCTCGTTCTCGATCTTCGATCCTCTTTTCGGCATCGGGCCGGACGGCAGCTTCTATCCGGCGCTTGCCAGGGAAGTGCCGAGCGTCGAGAACGGCGGCATTTCGGCTGATGGACTCACCTGGAAGATCAAGCTGCGGGACGATGTGAAGTGGCATGACGGCAAACCCTTCACAGCCGAAGACGTAAAGTTTACGCTGGAGCTGCTTGTCGATCCGAATTTCCGCAGTTGGCGCAAGACCGGTCATGAGCATGTGCGCGAACTGACCGTCGTTTCCCCGACAGAAATCACCTGGAAAATGGCGGCGGCCTTCGCACCCTATGCCTCGATTCTCGCCGCCACCTTCATCGTGCCAAAGCACGCCTTCGATGGTGTGGCCGACAAGAACACGGCTCCGTTCAACAATGCGCCGATCGGAACGGGCGCCTTCAAGTGGGTGAACCGCGTTGCCGGCGACCATATCGAGCTTGAAGCGAACGCAGACTATTTCGGCGACGGTCCCTATTTGGAGCGGGTCATCTACAAATACATCCCGGATCTGACGGTGCTCTACACCCAGTTCAAGACCGGCGACATCGATGTCATCGGCCTCCAGTATATTACCCCCGATCATTATGACGAAGCCAAGGGCCTCGATGGCAAGAAAGTCGACGTCGTGCCGATGGCGACCGTCGAATCCTTTTCATTCAACATGGAAAAGCCGCAATTCAAGGACCCGGCGGTGCGCAAAGCGCTCTATGCGGCCATCGACAAGCAGACGATCATCGATGCGCTTTATTACGGCCTGCCCACTCCGACCGAAAGCTACATGCCGCAGCAGTCCTTCTATTACAATCCGGACCTGCCGAAGCATGAATACAACATGGAGACCGCGGAGAAGCTGCTGGACGACGCGGGTTGGGAGCTCGGCTCCGACGGCATACGGGCGAAGGACGGGATAAAGCTCTCGTTCACCAACTCCACGACGGCCGGCAATCATATCCGGGAACAGGTGCAGCAATATCTCCAGCAGTCCTTCAAGGAATTGGGCATCGAGATGAAGATCTCCAACCTGCCGCCGGCCGTCATGTGGGGTGATTATTGGATGATGTCGCAGTTCGACTCCGTCGTCGTCGGCATCAACTTCCTGACCGGCGCGGATCCGGATACGTCGGATTACATGAAATCCACGTCTTCCGCCGCAAAGGGAGGAGCAGGACAGAACACGTGGCAATATGCCAATCCCACCGTGGACAAGCTGCTTGAGGAAGGCGGTACGATTTTCGTGCCCGAGGAACGGAAGAAGATCTATTTCAAGATCCAGGAAACGGTCCGGAACGACCTGCCGCTTCTGCCGCTCTTCCAATACGCCACTGTTCGCGGTCACAAGGAAGGCGTCGACGGCGTGGAACCTAACATCAACGTGCGCATCGACAGTTGGAACGTCGCAAGCTGGTATTGGGCGTCATAACTCGTCGTCTGGAGGACCCGGGATCGGTCGGGTCCTCTCGTATTCCGTCCAACCAGGTCCGGAATGAGCGGCACGCATGTGCCCCGGATGCCGGCCCGGTACAATCGGAGACCGCCATGTTTCACTATCTCCTCGGCAGGCTCTGGCAAAGCCTTGTCCTGCTCGTCATCGTCTCGATGATCGGCTTTGCCGTCCTCAATCTCGCTCCGGGCGGACCGCTGTCTCAATATGCGCTGACACCCGGCATGACGCAGGAAGCGCTTAACCGGCTGGCCGAACAGATGGGCCTCAACCGGCCTCTGCCCATCCAATATGCCGATTGGCTGTGGCACCTCGTGCAGGGAGATTGGGGTCGCTCCTATCGCGACAACCAGCCGGTACTGGATGTCATCGGACGGCATCTTTTTGCCACGCTGCTGCTGATGGGAACCTCGACCCTGATCTCGATCCTCGTCGGCACCTGGATCGGCATCAAGGGTGCGGTAAAACGATATTCGGTTTTCGATTATGCGGCGACGGTCGGTGCCATGGTGGCGCTGTCGATCCCGACCTTCTGGTTCGGCCTTGTTGCGATTTATGTCTTCTCGCTGTGGCTGAAGTGGCTGCCTGCCGGCAACATGTACACGATTGGCGACGGATCCTTCGGCGACTATGCGATCCACCTCATCATGCCGAGCCTGGTCCTCGCCTTCGTCAACGTGGCCGTCTGGGGGCGATACATGCGTACCGCGACGCTGGAGGTTATCAACCAGGATTTCGTCCGCACGGCGCGCGCCAAAGGGTTGCCGGAGCGAACGGTCCTGATGAAGCACGTGGTCGGCAATGCGCTCCTGCCGATGATTACACTTGCCGGTCTTCAACTGCCGAGCATCCTTGGTGGCGCCCTGGTCACCGAAACGGTCTTCACCTGGCCAGGCATGGGGCGGCTTTTCCTCGATAGCCTCGGCTACAACGATTATCCGGTGGTCATGGGACTTCTGATGTTCTCCGCCATGCTCGTGCTGGCCGGCAATCTGATTGCCGATCTGCTTGTTGCATTCGTCGATCCCCGCATTCGGCTCGGTTGAAAGGAGATCGCTCATGTCCGCTGTCGCTTCCCCTATCGCTGTGGAGCAAATTCACTGGTGGCAAAGCCGCACGCTGCGCCGTTTCATGCGCCATCGTCTCGCTCTCATCGGCGTGGCTATGATTGTCATCCTTACTTTCGCCTGTGTTTGCGGTCCCTGGCTGCTGCCCTATGATGAGCTTTATATCGACATCCGGGCCCGCTTCGCCTCGCCGATGACTGGAGCGCATATCTTCGGTACGGACCCGCTCGGTCGAGATATTGCGGCCCGCCTGTTCATGGCCGGGCGAATCTCTCTGCTCGTCGGTTTCTTCGCCATGCTGCTTTCCACCGCGATCGGTACGGTGATCGGCATCACTGCCGGCTATTATGGAGGGCGGCTGGGGGCGGCGTTGATGCGTTTCGTCGATGCGTTCCTGTCCTTTCCCTCGATCTTCCTTCTCCTGGTGCTCGCAGCCTTCATCAAGCCGAGCCCGTTCATGATCACCGTCATCATTGCGGTGACAAGCTGGATGGAGATTGCCCGTATCGTCGAGGCCGAGATCCGGTCGCTGCGGGAACGCGATTTCGTGATGGCCGCACGCATGCTCGGCCTCAGGGATACCAAGATCATGTTCCGGGAGCTTTTGCCGAACGCGATCGGTCCGATCATCGTCGCCGCCACTCTCACCGTCGCTCGCGCCATTCTGCTCGAAGCCTATGTGAGCTTCCTGGGTTATGGCATTCAGCCGCCGCTGCCGAGCTGGGGTAACATGCTAAACGGTGCCCAGCAGTATCTCGACCGGGCACCCTGGCTCGCCATCGTGCCGGGTGTGGCGATCACGCTTGCGGTCACCAGCTTCAACTTCATCGGTGACGGGCTGCGCGACGCACTCGACGCCCGTAGCGATATCGATTGAGGAGAGGCAGATGGCGTGCTTTTCACCCTTCGAGGCGTCGCTCTGGTATGCGACCGCCGTTCCTGCTCCCGAGACGCCGGAGCTCGTGGGCACGGTAAGGACTGACATAGCCGTCGTCGGCGGCGGCTATACGGGGCTTACGACGACGCTGGAGCTTGCTCGCGCCGGGGTGAAGGTCGCGCTCATCGAGGCGCGGGAGACGGGCTTCGGCGGATCCGGCCGCAATGCCGGCCATTGCACCCCGACCTTTACGCATTATAGCCTGCCGGAACTCCGGGCAATGCTCGGAAAGCCCTGGGCGGATCGCCTCATCGAGCGCCAGACACGGGCAAACGACCGTGTCTCGGCGATGATCCGCGACTACCAGATCGACTGCGAATGGGTGCAGAACGGCTACGTGATGGCCGCCGCCAATCCCGGGGCGCTTTCGAAGCTTCGGGCCAAGGTCGATACATATAATGCAGTCGGTGCCAGGACCCGTCTGATTGACAGAGGCGAGGTTGAGGCGATTACCGGCAGCCCGCGCTTTCACGGCGGATGGTTTCACCCGGAAGGGGGGCATCTCAACCCGCTTTCCTATGCACGCGGCCTGACGCGAGCGGCCATGTCCGAAGGAGTCCGGATCTTCACTCGCTCTCCGGTGACCGGCTGCGAGCGTCATGCCGGCGGCGGCTGGTCGGTGAAAACGGAGAAAGGAGAGGTCATTGCAGACAAAGTGCTTTTCACGACCGGCGCCTACACGGTTGGCGGCTGGCCGAAGCTCGACAGGACTTTCAAGATTCAGCGCGTCTTCGTAGCCGCCACGCAGCCGCTGTCCGGGGACGAGCGCCGGACGGTACTGCCGCAGAACACCACGATCCATGACGGGCGCGG
Organism: Neorhizobium phenanthreniclasticum; assembly: GCF_040066075.1. Taxonomy (NCBI): domain Bacteria; kingdom Pseudomonadati; phylum Pseudomonadota; class Alphaproteobacteria; order Hyphomicrobiales; family Rhizobiaceae; genus Neorhizobium; species Neorhizobium phenanthreniclasticum. The sequence continues at coordinate 84,166 of NZ_JBEAAL010000029.1, read as the reverse complement.
CGACATCTATGTCTACAAGTACAATCGGGAGGGCCGCATCGTCGCCTCCATGTTCCCCATGGGCAGGCGCGGCAGCGACATGGCTTATACACGGCAGGTGATGACCGACCGGTTGAAATGGCTGCATCCGCAGATCCGCACCGACATTCGCTGGGAGTATTTCTGGTTCGGAGAATTGGACATGCAATACCGGACAGTTCCTCGTTTCTACAATCTCGCACCGGGTGTCGTGGCGCTCACCGGCCTTTCCGGGCGCGGCGTGCCGACCGGCTCCATGCTTGGCTCAGTCCTGTCGGAATGGGCTCTCGGCAAGCCGGACGACGAACTGGCGCTGAAGTTGGAACCGCTCTCGGCGGCGCCTTTCTACATGAGTTTCGCTCCGGCGATGACATTGCGTTACTACCGTTTCCGAGACAATCTCACGGCAAAACTTGCCGGCGCTCCATTGCCGCCGCATGCGTAAGGCTGCAGGCGAGGCAATATGCTCAAGGTGTCCCGTAGGCAGCTCCTACATGTCCGGGCGGACGGCCAGGCTGTCAAGCAGGTCCATGATACGGGCAGGCGGCTGACCCCGACGCAGAAGCTCAGCCATCATTCCAAAATAGGGAGCGGCATGTTCGAAGAACGTGCGATTGGACCGGCAGAAATAATTGACGCGTTCAGTCTCGTCTCCAATTGCCGGCAGGAAGCGGTGCTTTGGGCAACCGCCATGACAGGCAAACCGCCATCGGCACTCCTTGCACATCCCGGGCAGCCCGCTCCGCTTGTCCAGGCCGAACTGCAACTGTTGCGGCAGGGCGGCCAGGTCGGCTATCGGCGTATCCTTGATGTTGCCCAGTCGATATTGAGGATAGACGTAGTGGTCGCAGGCATAGAGGTCGCCATTGTGTTCGAGCGCAAGACCGGTACCGCAGGTTTCCGCGAACACGCATAGCGAGGCCGGCTGTCCCATCCATACACCGAGCTGCAGATCGAATAGCTGGACAAAGATCTTGCCGACGTCGTGGCGGACCCACTCATCGAAAATGCTACAGAGAAACCGACCGTAGTCTTCCGGCGTGACGCTCCAGGGGGTCACCATGTTTCCTTCATCCCCGGGGTGCGGTGGAGGTGCGAGGTGGCCTTTCGGATCAACGCGCTCGACCAGAGGAATGAATTGTATGAAATCGACGCCAAGTTCACGGAGATAGCGGTAGACATCCAAAGGGCAGGCCGCGTTGTGCTTGTTGACGACGCATAGAATATTGGTTTCCACCTTGTGGCGATTGAGCAGTTCCCACGCGTTCAGGACGCGCGCCGAGCTCGGCAAATCCCGCCTGTCGCGCCTGTAGTGGTCGTGAAGGTGAGGGGGGCCATCAAGACTCAAGCCAACCAGGACCCCTTCCTGACCCAGGAATTGCCCCCAATCCTCATCCAGCAGAGTTCCATTCGTCTGCAGGGCGTTCGCGATGGTTCGGCCGGGAGGGCAGTGTTTCCTTTGCAGCGCAACGATGGTCCTGAAGTAGTCCAGCCCGAGAAGGGTCGGCTCTCCGCCTTGCCAGGCGAACCATATCTCCTTTTGTCCGATGCTGCTTTGGCTGGCAATGTAGTCACGGATGAAGGTTTCCAGAATATCCGGCGGCATCCGAAACCGGCGTTCGCCGGGGTATAGGGCTTCCTTCTCCAGGTAATAGCAATAGGTGCAATCGAGGTTGCATTTGGGGCCGATGGGTTTGGCCATGACGTGAAATGCATGAGACATCGCGGGGCCTCGAGGATTAGGAGAGTTCCAGCTAGGGTTCCTCGCGAGGCCGGCCGGACTATCCGCCTATATCGAACGAGCCGTTTTTCGTCCTTGTCATTGCGCAAGTCCGAGCGAAATTTGGAATGCGCGATTCCCTCCATTGGAGATATTCCCCTGGCTTTTCACGTTGCGGGCGTTCATTTCAATGGACCGGGATAGGCTGGGGCGGCCTGCCTTTCCTGCAGACCTTGTGCAATGCCCACGATGGGATAAACGTGTTCTGCATCGAACCTGCGACCCATGATCGCCTGCCGCGGAAGGAGTTGCGTGAGACGAAAATCCTGGCGTCAACGCCACGCGGCGGCTCGCACATGTTCCATCTCGAAATGCTTTACCACCGCGGCAGGTAGTTTACTGAAAGTGCAGTTCGCCGGGATGGAAAAGTTCGGGAAGATACAATGAACGGATGCTGTTCGGCTGTCAGCCGAAACAATGGAAACGAAGGATCGGGCGAAGCTGCGAAGATTTCGTCGCGGGGCAAGGCGGGCGAGGTGATCGCAGTCAAGGGCGGCGAGACCTTCGTCGGTACCAACGACCCGGTCATCGCCGTCGACGGCGAGGGGCCGGAACGCAGGGTCACCGTCAACGATTTCTTTCTCGAGGCCGAAACCGTCACCGTCGCGCGTTTTGCCGAATTCGTTGAGGCAACTGGCTACGTCACCGAAGCGGAGAAATTCGGCTGTGCCGCGGTGTTCATGGGATTGCTGAACGATCGGGAACTTGCAGCCAATAATGTCGCGGGCACGCCGTGGTGGGGGCGGGTGGACGGGGCGATCTGGAAGGCTCCGGAAGGGCCGGGCAGTTCGATCGAGGACAGGATGGATCACCCGGTGACGCAAGTGTCGTGGAATGACGCCATGGCGTTTGCGTACTGGGTCGGCGGTCGCCTTCCCACGGAAGCGGAATGGGAACATGCGGCAAGGGGTGGCAATCGTCGCCGCCGTTATCCCTGGGGCGACGAAGAGCCGACGGACGCGAAGGTCTTCTGCAATATCTGGCAAGGCCGGTTTCCGCACCAGAACACGCTGGCGGATGGATTTTTCGGCACCGCGCCGGCGCGCAGCTTCACACCGACCGGGGACGGCTTCTACAATCTCGCCGGCAATATCTGGGAATGGACGAGCGATCCGTTCCGAGTGCGCTCGCTCACGCGCCAGGCGAAAATTCGCAATGAACAGGCGAAAAAGAGTGCCGACAAGCTGCTCAAGGGCGGTTCGTTTCTGTGCCACAAGAGCTACTGCTATCGATACAGGATTGCCGCCCGCATGGGCCTGTCACCCGACAGCGCGTCCAGCAATACCGGCTTCCGCATCGCCTATGATGTTCGGCCCGGCGAGCGTCGAGCAGGCTGATATCGCGGCAATCCCGCCGGGCGGTCGCACCCGCCTAGAACCTGGCATCCGGAGCGCCAGAAAAGGGATCGATGGGATTCTTCCGGTTCCACGGGCGCCTGCCCATGAGCGCCTCAAGCACGGCCTTCTGCATCGCCTCGTGGGTCGAGTAGGCGTTGATATAGGTCGGCACCCTTGGGGCGTCGTAGAGGTAGTAGGGGAAGCCGAAGGAGATCATCACCGTCGGCAGCCGTGTCCAGGGCCGCTTCATGGCCGCCCGGAAATCGCCGTGGAGCGAAAGCCAGTCGAGGAAGATGCGCCCGCGCGTCAGAAGCGTCTCCTCGCCGAAGAGATAGAGCACAAGATCCTGCCCTTCCGCATCGAGGGGTGTGCCGTACCGATGGAGGGTGACCTCGAACCCCTCGCTTGCCAGCATCTCCGGCAGCTTGAAGTCCAGCCGGGCGTTCTGCATCGGTTCGACGATCCCGCCGGATACCACGAGGATGCGCCGGTGTTTCGCGAGGTCCAGCGGCAGGGTGCCGGTGCGGTCCTTCACCAGTGTCGGGGCGCGGGCGAAAGCGTCTTCCGCCAGTTTTTGCGCGGCCGCGTCGCCGACATGGGGCGGTATCTCGACGCTTCGGTGTAGCCCGAGCGAGGCCTTGAGCGCCAGGACCCGGGTCACCGCGTTGGCAAAGCGCTCGGCGGTGATGCGTCCGGAATGGACGGCGTCGCGCACGGCGGCGATTTCCGTTTCCGGATCGGAGGAAAAGAGCACCATGTCGCAGCCCCCCGCGATGATCTCGATCTTGGCCTCACATGGCGGCATGACGCCTGACAAGCCCGCCATCTCGCTTGCATCCGAGACGATGAGGCCGTTGAAGCCAAGTTCGCCGCGAAGCAGGTCGAGATTGAGCGCCGCCGAAATCGAAGCCGGCAGATAGGCTTCTTCTCCGGCGTCGGGATCGCGTTCGAGGATATAAGCCGGCAATGCGATGTGGGCCGACATGACAGACTTCACGCCTTGGTCGATGGCAGCCTTGTAGAGCGTTCCGAAGGTTGCGCGCCAGTCTTCCATCGACAGCGGATTGATCGTCGTGACGAGATGCTGGTCGCGCTCGTCATATCCTTCGCCCGGCCAGTGCTTGACTGTTGCGGCAAGGCCAAGCCGTTGAAAAACACGCATCTGCGCCAGCGCGTGGCGCTCGATGAGTGCCGGGTCGGAGCCGTATCCGCGGGTCGCGACGATCGGGCTGCGGAAGGCCGCATTGATGTCGAGGACCGGGGTGAAGGACCAGTTGATACCCACGGAGCGGGCTTCGCGCGCCATGAGGTCGGAGATCGCTTCGGTGAGCGGTACATCGTCCACCGCGGCGAGTGCGAGCGGATTGGGAACGGGCGTTCCGAAGGAGAGGCTCATGCGGGAGCCTTCGAGATCGGCGGATACCAGAAGCGGGATATCGGCCTCCGCCTGAATGGCGGCCATATGCTCGCGTTCCGCCTTGCCGTCAGAGCCGAAGAAGCGGGTGATGCCGCCCGGCTTCAGGTGCCGAAGGCGGGCGATTTCCGTCTGACGGTCATCGCCCTTGGAGTTCAGGTTGAAAAGCTGTGCGGCACGGGACGTTTCATCGAGGGCCTGAAACGTGCGTTCCACCCAGGCAAGCGCTTCGCGATCGAGATTGAAGGGGGCTTTCGTCAGGTGATCCAAGGTGAGCGTCATGGCTATATCCAATCATACGAAAAGCAACGCATCTTACAGGACTTCATTGCGACTATTGCCGGGTCGTGCCGGCCTTCTGCTTGCCCATCTGCCCCTCGGCATCGAGCTTGCTCCAGTCGAAGATCGTGTTGGTCGGCCTATAGGTGCCGTCCAGCCGCTGGGCCAGATAATCGGAGGATTGGCGCAGATAGGTATCCTCGTCATCATGCAGCGCACGCACGTCGGCGAGCGAGATGTCGGGGAATGGCGGCAACCAGGTCAACGCGTCGAGGGCCTGCAGCTTGATGCGCGGGTCTGGTTCCGTGCGGAGAATCCGCGTTATTTCGCTCACCCAATGACGGGCGTCCCCTGCATGACCGAGCGCTTCGGCCAGCGGAATGCGGACCTGTGGGGCCGGTTCCTTCGCATAGGCGGCCGCAAGGCCTTCGGATAGAGACTGCCCCGAGGAAGAAAGCATGAGCAGCCCCTTGGCGGCCCAATGGCGCATGACCGGTGAGGGGTGAGACAGCCTGCTCAAAAGGGTCGGCGCATTCTTCCCATTTCGGGCAGCGGCGGCAAGCGCAAGGTCCATGATCTCCGGGAGCGGGTAGAGCGTTTCGTTCCGGCTCGCTTCCCAGGTTTCCACCGGGCTGTGCTCGGGAATGAAGCCGGTATCGCGTATTGCGAGCATATGCTCGTCCAGCGCCGCGCGATGTTCATCGATCAGGTTCTCGTATGCCGCATCGTCGATCAGGTTGACCGTGGCGTCGGGATCGCATTGAAGGTCGTAGAACTCTTCCGCCGGCTTCTGGCGCCAGAACTGTTCTTGCGCAGGGTTGAGCATGCCGCCCAGATGCACCGCCTCATAGTCCTGATAATGCACGCCGAGCCACTCGAAGGCGACATATTGCCCGAGCATGCGGTGCGGCATGTAATTGCGGATATAGCGGTACTGCTCCGAACGGACCGTGCGGCTGAGATCGTAACGTTCGCCCATCCGGTCGCGGCCACCGAAGACATATTGGCGCGGCACGGCCTGCGGCCCCAGCAGCGGCGTGCCGTGCAGTCCTTGCGGACTATCGAGGCCGGCAATGACAAGGAAGCTCGGGAAGAGGTCCACGAGCGATACCGGGGCACTGACATGCGTTCCGGCGACATGCGGCATGAGGTGGCGCCATCTGGGCGGGACCCGGATGATCAGGGGTACGCGCAATCCCTCGTCATAAAGATAGCGCTTGGAGCGCGGCAGCGCCGAGCCGTGGTCCGAGAAATAGAAGACGATGGTGTCGTCGGCGAGGCCATCGGCCTCCAGGTCGGCCAGATGCTGGCCCAGTTCGGCATCCATGCGCGCAATGGCATTATACTGCCGCGCCAGGCTCTGCCGCATGCCGGGCGTGTCGGGCAGATAGGATGGCAGGGTGACATCCTCGGGGCGTACGGTGCCGGGCTGCTCCTTGAAGGTGCAGGATTCATGCGTCGTCATGCAGTTGAAGACGGCGAGGAAGGGCTTGTCGTCGGGACGGTTGCGCCAATGAGCTGACCTGCTGGATTCGTCCCAGATTTCCGCCGGATCGACATCGCAGTTATAGTGGGTCTTGGCGTTGTTGGTGCAATAATAGCCGGCCTTCCGCATCTCGGCAGGGTAGGTCAGGAACTCGTTCGGGAGGTGGGCCAGCGCCTGCATATGCTGTGCTCTGGGGCAGCTTTCAGCGTAGCGACCGGTCAGAATGGCAAAGCGCGAAGGTGCGCAGACCGGCGAGGTGCAGTTGGCCGTTTCATAGACGACCCCGTCGCTTGCCAGCCGGTCAAGATTGGGCGTGTGTGCCAGCGTGTCGCCATAGGCACCAAGCCGGGGCGGGCAGTCTTCGCTCACGATACACAATATGTTCGGCCGATCGCCCATGCCTCTTCCTCCCGCTTGTCTATGGCTATCTCGATATCATCGCCAAAGCGTGGAGAGGACTGACAAAACACCCGCGAGCGATAAGCGCAATGCATAAGCCGCGGCAAAGCGACATATGAGTTTGATCTATCACTCAAGCTGTTCTTTGCATTTCTCGTTAATCCTGCCGGATGGTAAGCGAAGATGGGAAAGCCGGTCGCGAGGCTGATGGAGGTCGCAACCGAGCAGGACGCCAAGGGAGGAAAAATGCGTAACATCGTGTTCGCGGCGGCTGTCGCGGCAATGGGTTCGGTTGCATCGGCACCGTCGGTCATGGCGCAGGTCGCAAACGACGACCAGACGCTGGCCATCGCAGCCATACTGGACAATAACAGCTTCGATCGCGCGCAGCTGATGATCGCCAATCAGATGCAGTTCTGGCAGCCCGTGCTCGACACGCTTCTGGTCATGCAGCCCGATGGCAAGGTCGTGCCTAACCTCGCTACCGCCTGGTCCTATAATGACGACCACAGCGTGTTGACGCTCACGCTGCGCGAAGGGGTGAGCTTTACGGATGGAACGCCTTTCGACGGCAACGCGGTCAAGGCCAATCTCGACTATCTCAAGAAGGGTGCCGGCCAGAACGGCTTCATGGCCGCATTGATCTCCGAGGTGGAAGTGGTTTCGCCGACCGAAGTGCGCCTGCATCTCAGCGAGCCCGATCCCAGCTTGATCGACAATCTGACTGTGGTCGGCGGCGCGATTGCCTCACCAGCCACTCTCGGCTCCAAGGACTTTGCGAACAACCCGATCGGTTCAGGTCCTTACATCTACGATGTCTCGGCTTCCGTCCCCGGCCGCCAATATGTCTATAACCGCAATTCGAATTATTGGAACAAGGGCGCGTTCCCCTTCGAGCGCGTCACCATCACGCCGATCAACGATCAGGTTGCGCGTCTCAATGCCCTCAAGTCGGGTCAGGTCGACGCGGGCTTGGGAGAAGCGCGCACGGTCGCGGATGCCGAGGCCAACGGTCTCGTCGTGCAGCGCAACGACGTCAACTGGCTGGGCTTCATCATTGCCGACCGCGAAGGCAAGATTACGCCGGCGCTTGCCGACGTGCGCGTCCGCAAGGCGCTCAACATGGCCTTCGACAAGGCCTCGATCCTCAAATTCGTCGAACTGGGCTTCGGTCGCCTGAGCGATCAGATTTTTCCTACCGGCAGCAGCGCCTATGTCCCGGAACTCGACAAGGTCTATTCATTCGATCCGAAGGCCGCCCGCGCCCTCCTCGAAGAAGCCGGATACGGCAAGGGCTTCACCCTGGTTTTGCCGGAGCTTGCCAGTTTCGCGAGTTTCAATCCCATCGTCGAAAAACAGCTCAAGGATATCGGCATAACGGTGCAATGGGAGAAGATTGCTCCCAACGCAACCATCCCCGAGCTGCGGTCCGGCCGTTTTCCAGCTTACGTTTTCCAGTTCGGCTATCAGGGGACCTGGGCGGAGTACCAGAAATTCGGCTATCCGCATTCCGCCTGGAATACGTCCAAAGTTGCCGATCCGCAGTTCCTCAAGATGCTCGATGCGACGCAGCACGCGATCGGCGACGAGCAGATTAAGGGTTACCGGGATCTCAACCGCTATATGGTGGAAAACGCCTTCTTTGCCCCGTGGTATCGGCGCGACACCATTTATCTGACGAACAAGCAGACTGCCGTGAAGTTGCATCCCACCAACGCTGTGCCACACATACGCGATTTCTCGAAGGCGGAATAGACAACCCTCCCAGGCAAATACGCCTTCGATAGTGGGCAGTCGGCAGCGACTGCCCATTTTCGTCTAGCGCCGGCAGCGAACATTCCGTGTCATACCTCGTTATCGAGGCCAAATCTGGTTCTGCACAGCTCGACCAGTGCTTTCATCGGCTCCCAATCCTGCAGCTCTGTACGGAAGATCATGCCGATCTCGGCCGTGTTCCGTTTCAAGGGCAAGGGAACGGGAACGATGCGCGGCGCGGCAACGGCATGCACCGACAATTCCGGAAGCACGCAAAGGCAATCGCTTTGCTGCAGGATCGTAAGCACTGAAAGCAGGTTCTGGCACACAAAGCGGATATCCGGCGAACCGCCGAGATGTTCGGCTATCGTATGCTGCGTGATCTCGCGGTAGGCCGGTAGCTCGGAGTAGACAATCCACGGGTACTCAAGAAGATCGGAAGCCGCAATGCCGCCATCCTGCCGGCGCGTGGCGAACAGGGGATGATCCTCCCGCGCCATGACATGATTGGATACTTCCGTGAGCTTGATGCGGGCGAAGCGCTGGCTGGTTCCCCCGTCATTGAAGACGCCGCCGAAGGCAACATCCAGCCGCCCCTCATGCAGATCCTGCAGCGTCTTGCCGAAGGTCAGGGTCGTGAATTCGATCAGAAGACGGGGGAAGCGCTTCTGCAACTGGCTGAGCACGCCCGACAGAACGCCTGAGCGCCACACCGGTCCGCCACCTATCCGCATCACGCCCTTTTCGTCCATCGCTTCCGCGCGCAATTCGTGCTCGGCGATTTCCCAGTAGCGCTCGATACGGCTGGAAACGGACAAAACCCGCTCGCCGAAAGCTGTCGCCTTCACCCCACGTGCATGCCGCTCCACCAGCCGCTGCCCAAAATAGCTCTCCAGCTGCGCGAGCGAGCGGGAAAGCGCCGGCTGGGTGATGTTCAGCTTTTCCGAGGCGCGTCGAAGGCTGCCTTCCTGAAGGATCGTGCGAAGACGGAAGAGATGGGTGATCTGGTCGAGCATGAAGGATATGCGCCTGCGTTATCACTGCTGATGCTTTTTGCATTATCGATGCATCGGTTCAACTGTTATCAATTCCTGCAAAAGACGCCCGATAAGAAATTCGCAGGGCAGGAATGTGAGGAGGAGACCGACAATGAGATTCGCTCGAATGCAGCATCCGCCCGGACGGGCGGTGCACCGCTCCCGGAAAGGGAGCTGATCGCAATGCTGAAGTATGTCTCAAAGCGCATCCTCTCGAGTCTTGTTCTTCTTGTGCTGGTAACGACGCTGACGTTCGTGATGGTGTTCGGTGGAGCCGACAATGTGGCCCAGAACATCCTGGGGGAGAACGCCACCGACGCACAGATCGCCGCACTTGAGGCTAAGCTCGGGATCGACCGGCCGCTTTACGAGCAGTACGGCGACTGGGTAGCCAATGCCGTCCAGGGCGATCTGGGCCAGTCCTGGACAATGGGAGAGAGCGTCTCCCGGATCGTCTCGGGGCGGCTGACGGTGACCTTGTCCATGGTGACCGTGGCCGTCATCACGATTGGCATCATCTCCTCACTTCTCGGCATTACCGCTGCCGTGAAAGGCGGCTGGGCAGATCGGTTGATCCAGGTTCTCAGTGTCATCGGCTTCTCGCTACCGAATTTCTGGCTCGGTCTCATCCTGGTCGTGGTTTTCGCGCTCAATCTCCGCTGGTTTCCGGCGACGGGCTATGTGGATTTTTCGACGTCTCCCATCGGCTGGGCCGCAGCACTCACCCTGCCTGTTGCGGCGCTGGTGCTTTCCGGCATCGCCTCTGCTTCCCAGCAGGTGCGAGGCGCCATGATCGATGCGCTGCGCCAGGATTATGTCCGCACCCTGAGGGCCGGCGGCATCAGGCCGTCATCGGTGCTGTTCCGCCATGCGCTGCGTAACGCCATGCCGGCGGCACTCACCGTGCTCTCCGTTCAGTTCATCGCCCTTCTGGGCGGCGCGGCCATCATCGAACGGGTCTTCGCCATTCCGGGCCTCGGGTCCGTCACAGTCCAGGCAGCGCTTTCCGGGGATGTTCCGGTGCTGATGGGCGTGGTGGTCACCATGATCATTCTCGTTGTGTTCGTAAACATCGCCATCGACCTCGCCAATGCCTGCGTCAATCCGAAGGTGAGGCTCTGATGACGTCTGCAACTCAACAACAATCCCCGGCGCCGCTCGCCGCCCGCGCCGGCCTGTTGCGCTCAGTGCTGATCAATCCGCTCGGGCTCGTCGCGACGATCCTTCTGTCCATCGTCGTTATCACCGCCATCTTCGCACCGCTGATCGCGCCTTTCGCGCCCGACGACCTGCAGATCTTCAAGGTCAACGCGGCGCCGGGAGACGGCTATCTCCTGGGGGGCGACGGATCGGGGCGCGATATCTTCAGCCGTCTCGTCTATGGGGCACGCAATACCCTGATAGGCGCGCTCATCGCGGTCACAGTGGCGGCCTTCGTGGGCGTGACGGCCGGCCTGTTCGCCGGCTATTTCGGTGGGCGGCGCGAGGTCGTCATGAGCTGGATCTCGGACGGCCTCATGTCCCTTCCGGCGCTCATCGTCCTGCTCGCCTTCTATCAATCGCTCGGCTCGTCCATCGAGATTTCCATGCTGATCTTCGGCGTCATGCTGGCGCCGGGCTTCTATCGATTGACACGAAATCTGGTGAATGGCGTCAAGCACGAGCTCTATGTCGATGCGGCGCGCGTTTCGGGTCTCTCGGACCTGCGCATCATCGTCCGGCACATCCTTCTGGTCATTCGCGCGCCGGTCATCATTCAGGTTTCGGTCGTCGCAGGCATCTCGATCGTCATCCAGTCGGGTCTGCAATTCCTCGGTTTGGGCGATACGTCCATTCCGACCTGGGGCGGCATGCTGCAGGACGCATTCGCCAACATGTTCGTGGTGCCGACCGCGATCTTATGGCCGGGTCTCGCCATTTCGGTGACCGTGGCCTCGCTTGTGCTCCTTGCCAATGCCATCCGCGACCGGCTGCAGCAGGGCAACCGGCCTGCGGCCATTGCCGGTCTGCCGGAAGCAATTGCCAAACCGGCAGCCGGAGCCGCACCGACCGATAAGGATGCGCTGCTCGACGTGCGCGATCTGGTCGTCGGCTATCCCGACAAGTCCGGCTGGACGGAAGTCGTCAAGGGCGTGTCGCTGACGCTGCGGCGCGGCGAAGTGCTTGGCCTGGTTGGGGAAAGCGGCTCGGGCAAGACACAGACGGCTTTTGCTGTGCTGGGATTGCTTTCCACCGGTGGCCGCATCCTCTCCGGCTCGATCTGGTTCGATGGCCGCGACATCGCGAACCTGCCCGAAGAGGAGATGCGCAAGCTGCGCGGCAAGCGCATCGCCTACGTGCCTCAGGAACCGATGAGCAATCTCGATCCGGCCTTCCGGATCGGCTATCAGCTGACCGAACCCATGGTCACGGTGCTCGGTATTTCCAGAGCCGAAGCCAGGGAAAGAGCGCTCAAGCTGCTGGCGCGCGTCGGCATGCCCAACCCTTTGCGCACCTTTAACGCCTATCCGCACCAGATCTCAGGCGGCATGGCGCAACGTGTGCTCATCGCCCGCGCCATCTCCTGCAATCCGGACCTGCTCATCGCCGACGAACCGACCACGGCCCTGGACGTCACGGTGCAGGCGGAAGTGCTGGACCTGCTGCGCGATCTCCAGGCGGAGATGAACATGTCGGTGATCCTGGTCACCCACAATTTCGGGGTCGTGGCCGACATCTGCCACCGGGTCTCCGTCATGAAGGACGGCAAAGTGGTGGAAACCAACGATGTCCGGCAGCTCTTTTCAGCGCCTCAGCACGACTACACGAAGATGCTGCTCGGCGCCGTCCTCGACGACGTGACGCCGCGTGTCTACCAGCCTCGTACCGGCAGGGGAGTTGCCGCATGACTGACGACGTTATTGTCGAATGCATCGATGTGAATACCCATTTCGGCGCGCTTCACGTCCTCAAGAACGTCAGCCTGACTGTGCGCGCCGGTGAAACGGTGGGTCTGGTCGGCGAGAGCGGATCCGGCAAGACCACCTTGGGCCGCGCTATTCTCGGCATCGGTCCGGTCAGTTCGGGGCGCATCCTGTTCGATGGGCAGGATATTGCCGGCGTGCCGCCGCGCGACCGCAAGGGCAATGCCGCCGCCATCCAGGCGGTATTCCAGGATCCGTATACCTCGCTCAATCCCTCGATGACCATCGAGGACATCTTGACCGAGCCGATCATCGCGCGCGGGCAGGCCGGCAAGGCCGAGGCCACCGCCAAGGTCCGCACCCTGCTCGACCAGGTGGCGTTGCCGAGCGATGCCGCTTTCCGCTATCCGCGCGAATTTTCCGGCGGGCAGCGGCAGCGCATCGCCATAGCCCGGGCCCTGGCGCTCTCGCCGCATCTCATCGTCTGCGACGAGCCGGTGTCTGCGCTCGACCTTTCCACGCAGGCGCGCGTCCTCGATCTCTTCATCGAGATTCAGGAGCGCACCGGCGTCGCCTATCTCTTCGTCAGCCATGACCTCGCGGTCGTCCGTCACATCTCTCACCGCGTCGCGGTGATGCGAGGCGGCGAAATCGTCGAATTCGGTGACTGCGATCAGGTCACCGCCAATCCACAGCACAATTATACCAGGCGGCTTCTGCTGGCCGCTCCCGTTGCGGATCCCGTCCGCCAGGCCGAACGACGTGCCGCGTTCCGCGCTCTGGCCATGGGAGCCTGATTCATGCGCGCCATCATCGTCATGTTCGACAGCCTTAACCGGCGCATGCTGCCGCCTTATGGCGATACGCAAACCCATGCCCCCAATTTCGTCCGGCTGGCGGCGCACACGGCCACCTTCGATCGCTGCTACGCCGGCTCCATGCCTTGCATGCCGGCACGGCGGGAACTGCATACCGGGCGGCATAACTTCCTGCACCGTTCCTGGGGACCGATCGAGCCCTTCGACGATTCCATGCCGGAAATCCTCGCCAAAAACGGCGTCTATACCCACCTCGTCACCGACCATCAGCATTACTGGGAAGACGGCGGCGCAACCTATCATACCCGTTATACCAGCCACGAATTCTTCCGCGGCCAGGAAGGCGATCTGTGGAAGGGCGTGGTCGCCGAAAATGACCGCAGGCGGCTGACCGACATCTTCCACCGCATGAGGAACCAGGACCGGATCAACCGGTCCTATCTGGCCGATGAGGCCGACCATTCACAGACCCGGACGTTTGATGCGGGGCTGGAATTCATCAACACCAATGCCAGGGCGGACAACTGGATGCTCCAGATCGAGACCTTCGATCCGCACGAGCCTTTCTTCAGTTACGAGCAATATCATCGCCTCTATCCCGAGGACGAAACCGGCGACAGCCCGACTGATTTCGATTGGCCGCCCTATGCACGGGTGACTGAGTCCCAAGCCACGGCGGATCATGCGCGCCGTCGTTACCTCGCCCTTCTTTCCATGTGCGACAGCAATCTCGGCCGGGTCCTCGACCTCATGGACGAGCACGACATGTGGAAGGATACGATGCTCATCGTCTGCACCGACCACGGCTACATGCTGGGGGAACGCGGCTGGTGGGGTAAATCCGTCATGCCCTGGTATAACGAAACCATCCATACCCCTTTCTTCGTCTGGGATCCGCACGTGGGTGTCGCCGGCGAGCGGCGGCAGGCGCTGGTCCAGACCATCGACATCGCGCCGACGTTGCTCGATTTCTTCGGCCTCCAGCCGACCAGGGACATGCTCGGCCGGCCTCTCCGCGAAACGGTCGCGAGCGATCGTCCGGTGCGCGAGGCGGGACTGTTCGGCAATTTCGGCGGCCATGTCAGCGTCACCGACGGGCGCCATGTCTATATGCGCGCCTGTGTCGATCCGGCCAACACGCCGCTCATGGAACACACGCTGATGCCCACCCATATGCGGTCGCGCTTCGAGCCGTCCGAGTTTGTTGAGGCCGAGATGATACCGGGTTTCTCCTTCACCAAGGGTGCACCCGTGATGCGCCTGCCCGGCTGGACCATGCGCGGCCCGGCTGATTACGGAACGCTGCTCTACGAGCTCGAAACCGACCCCGGTCAGACCACGCCGCTACAGGACCCAGCGCTGGAATTGCGCATGGCCCGCCTTCTCGTCCGGCTCATGCGCGACAACGAGGCGCCGTCCAGCCAGTTCGAACGTCTGGGGCTGCCGTCCGATGGCCCGGTGACGGAAGACCACCTTCTCGTGGAACGGCAATGGGCGCAGATCGAACTGGGCCAGAGGCGGGCGCCGACGGTGGCGGATTTCGCGCCTAATGCCTTGATTGCGACGGTTCCCGTCAACGTTCTGCTGGCGGAGGACAGCACGCGCGAGATCGTTGCCGACGCGCTTCCTGGCCTGCGTGGCGGTAAGGTCCCGCCCATCTTCGACGACAAGACGCTGCTCGAGATCGCCGGCATGGTGCCTCATCTCGACAAGGATCGCCTCGATGCGCTGGAGGCTTTGCTCCGGACGGCGGTCCCGGCTTGATTATCTCTAGATCCCAAGAGTTCAACATGCGTCCCAACATCATTTTCATCATGAGCGACGATCACGCCGCCCGCGCGATCTCGGCCTACGGCGCCGGCCTGAACCATACGCCCAACCTTGACCGTCTGGCCAGGGAAGGCATGCGCCACGACGCGGTCTATGTCACCAATTCCATCTGCACGCCCAGCCGTGCTGCCATCCTCACAGGCACCTACAACCATGTGAACTGCGTCACCACGCTCCATACGGAGATCGACAACCGTTTGCCAAATGTTGCCAAACACCTGCGGCGGGGCGGCTATCGCACCGGCATGTTCGGCAAGTGGCATATGGGGGAGGGGCCTGCACATAATCCGACCGGTTTCGACGATTGGGCCGTCGTACCGGGGCAGGGGGACTACTGGGACCCCAAGTTCATCTTCCCGGACGGCAAGCGTCGCATTCCCGGCTACGCCACCGACATCATCACCGATCTCAGCCTCAAATTCATCGAGGAATCAGAGAGACAACCCTTCTTCCTCATGTGCCACCACAAGGCGCCGCACCGCAATTTCGAGCCGCATCCGAAATACAACCATCTCTGGGCCGGCGAAGACATACCGCTGCCCGAAACCTTCAATGACGATTATTCCAACCGCGCGGCTGCGGCGGCCGCGGCCAAGATGCGCATTCGCTCGGACATGAACTATGAGGACCTCGGGCTGGTAACACCGCCCGGACCGGCTTCCAAAGTCGGTCCCTTGATGCTCGACTTCATTCCCTGGATGCGCAAGGTGCCGGATTTGCAGCCCGGCGAAACCATCACCGTCATCTGTGCCGAAACCGGCGAGAACTTTACCTTCAACGACCCGCAGAAATTCGCGGAATTCAAGTACCAGCGTTACATGAAACGGTATCTGCGCACGGTGCAGTCCATCGACGAAAATGTGGGACGCCTGCTCGATTACCTCGATGCGAAGGGCCTGGCGGAGAACACCATCGTCATCTACACGTCCGACCAGGGCTTTTTCCTCGGCGAGCATGGCTGGTTCGACAAGCGGTTCATGTATGAGGAATCGCTGCAGATGCCGTTTCTGACCCGGTATCCGGCAGCCATCAAGCCCGGCTCGACCAGCAAGGACATCGCCTGCAATGTGGATTTCGCCCCGACCTTCCTCGACTATGCAGGCCTTCCCATTCCCAGCTATATGCAGGGTCGCTCGATGCGACCGGTGCTGGAAAGCAGCACGCCCGGCGATTGGGAGCAACTGACCTACCATCGCTACTGGATGCATAATGACGATATCCACGAGGCCTGGGCGCATTATGGCGTGCGCGACGAGCGCTATAAGCTGATCTACTGGTACAACGACGACCTCGGTCAGCTTGGAGCGCGCCCCAATGGTGCACCGCCGGAATGGGAGCTTTTCGACTGCGAGAAGGACCCGCACGAACTGATCAATGTTGCCGACGACCCAGCCTATGCGGCAATTTTCAGGCACATGCTTGCCAAGCTCGATGCCAAGATGGCCGAGATTGGTGACGTGCCGGAGCACGATAGCGCCTTGGTGCTGAGAGAATTGGCGGCGTGACGGACATGGACGAAATGGCCGGGATTGTCGAAGATCTCATCGACGCTATGACCCTCGAAGAGCAGGTATCGCTGCTTTCTC
Source organism: Neorhizobium phenanthreniclasticum (assembly GCF_040066075.1). Lineage (NCBI taxonomy): Bacteria > Pseudomonadati > Pseudomonadota > Alphaproteobacteria > Hyphomicrobiales > Rhizobiaceae > Neorhizobium > Neorhizobium phenanthreniclasticum. The sequence continues at coordinate 67,524 of NZ_JBEAAL010000029.1, read as the reverse complement.
TCATACAGCCATAACGTCGATCACGACCCGGCCGCGGATCCTGCCGGCGACGATGTCCTCGGCGAGCCGCGGCAGGTTGGACATGGGCTCGACGGTCGTCATGCTGCCGAGCTTCGCCTTGTCCAGGTCGCGGGCGAGCCGCGCCCAGGCGGACATCCGCTGCTCGCGGGTGGCGAAGACGGAATCGACACCGATCAGAGTGACGGCGCGCAGGATATGCGGCAATACGGTGCCGGGCAGGTCGGCACCGCCGGCAAGACCGCAGGCGGCGATCGCGCCGCCGCGGACGGTCTGTGCTAGCGCGTTGACGAGCGTGGTGGAGCCAACACTATCGACGCCGCCGGTCCAGCGCTCCTTCTGCAACGGGCCGCCCTTTTCGGCGAGCGTTGCGCGATCGACGAAGTTCGTGGCGCCGAGCGAGGCGAGATAATCATGAGTTTCCGGCCTGCCCGTCGAGGCCGTGACGTTGTAGCCGCGCGCGGCGAGTAGCGCGATCGCTACCGAGCCGACCCCGCCGGCAGCGCCCGTCACCAGGACCTCACCTTCGCCGGGCTTGATCGTGCCCCATTTTTCGAGCGCGTCGACACACAGCGCCGACGTGTATCCCGCAGTGCCGATCGCCATCGCCTGTTCCATCGAGAAAGCATCAGGCAGAGGGATCAGCCATTCCGGCTTGACTCGCTGGTAACGGCCATAGGCGCCCCATTCCGTCTCGGAAAGGCCCCAGCCATTCAATACCACCTTGTCGCCCGGCTTCCACTCGGGCGAGCGGGATTCGAGGACGGTGCCGGAGAGGTCTACGCCGCCCATCATCGGCATGCGGCGCGCGATGCGGCCCTTGCCCGTAATGGCAAGCCCGTCCTTGTAGTTCAGCGTCGAATAGGCGATCTCGACGAGCACGTCATGATCCGGAAGATCGGCGACGGAGATATCCCTGAAAGCGCCTTTCGGCTTGCCGTCGACGGCATCTATCACCATCGCTCTGAACGTCTCGGTCATGGCATCTCTCCGGTGTTGGGTAGTTCGGATCAGGCAGAGGCCTGCGCGCCCTCGCGTTTGGCACGCGCTTCAAGGACGGCGGCATAACTTTCGCGCACATAGGCGAGCAGGCGAGCGAGCGCGTCCGCAGCCTTGACGTCTTCACGCTTGCGCACTGCATCGAGGATTTCCTGATGCAGCGAGGCGACATGACGGCGTTCACGCACGCGGAAGACGATCATGTTGGTGATCGGGATGAAGGCTTCGATGACGGTGTACATCATCAGCTTCAGAGGGCCGTTGCCGGTCGATTCCACCAGTGCCCTGTGAAAGCGTACATCGGAGGCGCAGAAATCCTCGTCGCTGATCGTCTCATCCTGCTGGATCGCGATCTCGGCCTCCATGGCGGCAAGATCGGCATCGCTGCGGTTTTCGGTGGCGAGCCGGCAGCACACGGTCTCCGTCTCCAGGCGTGCGGTGATGATCTCTTCAATGTCGAAGGCGCCGATGCCGACGAGCAGGGTCGCCGCACCGGTGATCGCCTTGGACAAGCCCTCCGGGTCGGGGCGCTTCACGAAATTGCCGCCGGCCGGACCGCGCTTGGAATGAATGAGGTTTTGGGCGGCGAGACGTTTCAGGGCCTCGCGGACGGTTGGGCGGGAGATGCCGAAGCTCTTCGCAAGATCTTCTTCGGTCGGCAGGCGTTCGTCCACTTTCAGGCGCCCGTCCAGGATCGCGGAGCGGATATTGTCGGCCACTTGTTTGGCAATGCCCGTGCGCACAACCTCGTCGTATTTGAGGATCACGTTGGCCTTCCCCCGCGTTCTGGTTGCCTCTCCAGTTTCTAGTGATGCCACGACGCAGTCGAAAAGGCTACTGCTTTTTAAATATAGGTTTGACAAATAGCGGAATGGGAATAACTTTCCTGCAAAGCCGAAAAGGCAAGGGGAATTGGATATGGGCGAGATCGTGTTCGGCCAGACGTCGTGCCGTGGTCGTGGCAGAGAGATCCCGGGAGGACCTGATTGTCTGACCGTGTGAATCGCCTTCTCGCCCGGCCTGATGGAGCACTGGATGCCGCCACCCGGCTCTTCCAGGCACCAGCTTCGGTCGGACAAGTGGAGCGGGCCTAGATGTCGATCCATGCCGCGCCGGATACGTCCTCTTCGGGTCGCAAGATCAGCCTCGACGATCGCTATACGCTGGAAAAGGGCCGTATCCTGGTCTCGGGCACGCAGGCGCTCATCCGCCTGCCGATGATCCAGCGCCAGCGGGACCTGGAGCGAGGGCTGAACACCGCCGGCTATGTCTCGGGCTATCGCGGCTCGCCACTGGCGAGTTTCGACCGCGAGATGGGCAAGGCAAAGAAATATCTCGATGCAGCGCATGTCAAGTTCCAGCCCGGTCTCAACGAGGACATGGCGGCGACCGCCGTCTGGGGCACGCAGCAGACCGGCATGTTCGAGGACTCGCGCTATGACGGCGTCTTCGCCATGTGGTACGGCAAGGGGCCGGGCGTCGATCGCAGCATGGACGTCATTCGCCACGCCAATGCGGTGGGCACGAACCCGAACGGCGGCGTGCTGCTTTTGGTCGGCGACGACCACGGTGCTGTCTCCTCCACCCTGCCGCACCAGAGCGAGCACAACCTCATCTCCGCGATGGTGCCGATGCTGTCGCCCGCCGGTGTCGGTGAGTATATCGAATACGGCCTCCTCGGTTTTGCCATGAGCCGCTATTCCGGTGCCTGGATCGGCCTCAAGTGCCAGACCGAGATCGTCGAATGTTCGGCGACGGTCGATCTCGATCCGGATAAGCCGCAGATCGTCATCCCTGACGAGATCTTCGCGCCGGATGGCCTTTCGTTGCGCTGGCCGGACGGGCCGCATGCGATGGAACAGCGGCTGGAGAGCAAGATGCTCGCCGTGCAGGCTTTCGCGCGTGCCAACCGGATCGACCGCACCGTCTGGGGCGGCGGTGGAAAGGCAAGGCTCGGTATCGTTTCGACCGGCAAATCCTGGCTTGATCTCATGGGTGCGCTGGCACTGCTCGGGACCGATGAGGCGCGCGCCGCCGAACTCGGGATCGTGCTCTACAAGGTCGGCCTGGTCTGGCCGCTGGAGCCGCAGGGCATTGCGGACTTTGCGTCCAGGGTCGATGAATTGTTGGTGGTGGAGGAAAAGCGCTCCATCCTCGAGGACCAGATCAAGGCGCTGCTCTTCAACCTGCCTGACGGCCAGCGGCCGCGGGTGTTTGGCAAAGTGGGGGAGAGCGGCGGCACGCTTCTTCAGGCAATCGGCGAGATCGGCACCTTGTCGGTGGCGAAGGCTATTCTCTCCCGTCTCGGCGTGCTGGACGAAGCCTTGCAGGCCAAGGCGCGGTTTGTGGACGAGATGACGGCTGCGCTTGGTGTCGAGGCGACCGCGCTCAAGCGCGAGGCCTATTTCTGTTCAGGCTGTCCGCACAGCGTCTCGACCCGTCTGCCGGCGGGAAGTCGGGCTTCGACAGGCATCGGCTGCCATATGATGATCATCGGCAACGAGGACCGCAACACCTCGACCTTCACCCAGATGGGCGGTGAGGGCGGCTCCTGGATCGGGCTTTCCCCTTTTACGGACGAGAAGCACATCTTCGTCAACATGGGTGACGGCACCTATTTCCATTCCGGCGTGCTGGCGATCCGCGCTGCTATTGCCGCGAAGGTCAATGCCACTTACAAGATCCTCTACAACGACGCGGTCGCCATGACCGGTGGCCAGAAGCATGACGGCGACGTCACGGTGCCCGGCATTGTCGGGCAGATGCTGGCCGAGGGCGCAAGCCGTGTCGTCGTGGTCGCCGAACGGCCGGAGGTCTGGAAGGGCAACCTGCCGCGCGACGTCTCGGTCCATCACCGCGACGAGCTCGATGCCGTGCAGCGGGAACTGCGCGAAATCCCCGGCGTGACGGTGCTGATCTACGATCAGGTCTGTGCTGCGGAAAAGCGTCGCCGCCGCAAGCGTGGCGCCTATCCGGTCTCGGACAAGCGCGCTTTCATCAACGAATTGGTCTGCGAGGGCTGCGGCGACTGTTCCGCCGTGTCCAACTGCATCTCGATCGAGCCGCAGGAAACGGAATTCGGCCGCAAGCGGCGGATCAACCAGTCGAGCTGCAATACTGACCTTTCCTGCATAAAGGGCTTCTGTCCGAGCTTCGTGACGGTGGAGGGCGGCAGCATCCGAAAGCCTGCCGCAAAGTCGAAATCCGTCAAGACCGACGACCTGCCACGGCCCGCCTTCGCCACCGACTTTGCAAAACCCTACAGCATGCTGCTCGCCGGTATCGGCGGCACGGGCGTCATCACGGTCAGTGCCGTCCTCGCCCAGGCGGCGTTGCTCGACGGGCTGGCTCTGGTCACGCTCGACCAGACCGGACTTGCCCAGAAGAACGGCTCGGTCATCTCGCACATCCGTCTGGCGAAGGACCCTGCGCAGATCCATGCGGCGCGCATCGGTCCCGGCGAGAGTGATCTCGTGCTCGGCTTCGATATCGTCGTGGCGGCACAGAAGAATTCGCTCGCCTCCTTCGCGAAGAACAAGACGTGGGCGGTGATCGACGATCATTTTGCCCCAACAGCTTCCTTCGTAAAGGACACGACGATCGACTTCCGGCAGGAGGCGACGCTGAAATCGCTGCGCCGTGCGGCTGGCGACGAGGCGGTCGAGACGGTACCGGCCACCGATCTCGCCACGGCCTTGATGGGCGACGCGATCGCGTCCAACATGTTCCTGCTCGGTTACGCCTGGCAGCGCGGCCTCGTGCCGATCAGCCTGGCGGCGATCGACAACGCGATCGAACTCAACGGGACGGGTGTCGCGATGAACCGCGCCGCGTTCGGCTGGGGCCGCCGTGCCGCTGTCGATGCCGAAGCTGTTGCTCGCGAGGCTGGGTTCGTGAAGGCTGAGCCGAAGACCGAGACGCTGGAGGAGATCGTCGCAAAGCGTGTCGCCTTCCTGACCGCCTACCAGAATGCCGCCTATGCCGAACGTTATACGGACCTCGTCGAGATCGCCAAAAATGCTGAAGCGCGGGCGCGCGGCATGACCGGTTTTGCTGAAGCCGTCGCGAAGAACACCTTCAAGCTGATGGCCTACAAGGACGAATACGAGGTCGCCCGGCTGCATCGAGATCGTGGTTTCGAAAGGAAGCTCGCCGAACAGTTCGAGGGTGAATTCAGGATCAAGCATCACCTTGCACCGCCACTGCTCTCCCGCAGAATCGATTCGCGCACCGGCCACCCGGCCAAGATCGCCTTCGGCGGGTGGATCAGGCCTGTTTTTGCAGTGCTGGAAAGGCTGAAATTCCTGCGCGGCACCGCATTCGATCCCTTCGGCCGTACCGCCGAGCGGCGTATGGAGCGGCAACTGGTCGAGGACCATTTCGCGCTCGTCGCAGAACTCTCTGCCGGGCTCGAAGCCGGCAATCATGCACTTGCCGTCGAGCTTGCCGGCCTGCCGGACATGGTCCGCGGCTTCGGCCCCATCAAATTTGCTTCCGTCGAGCGGTTCGAAAAGCGCAAGGCCGATCTTCTGGCGAAATGGCGCGCGAAGGAGCCGCTTCCCGATGTCGCCTGACCGTTCCCCAAGTTTCCGAGAGTGACCAGCATGGTAGAAAAGATCATCATCGACACGGATCCCGGCCAGGACGATGCGCTGGCCATTCTGTTGGCGCTGGCGAGCCCGGAACTTGAAGTTCTCGGCATCGTCGCCGCCGCGGGCAATGTGCCGCTGCCGCTCACCAATGTGAACATTCGCAAGGTCTGCGAGCTAGCCGGCCGCACGGATGTAAAGGTGTTCGCGGGCTGCAGCCAGCCGATGTCGGGCACGCTGGTCACCGCAGAATATGTGCATGGTGCGACTGGCATGGACGGCGCGGACCTGCCCGATCCAGTGATGCCGCTGCAGGAGCAGCATGGCGTCGATTTCATCATCGAGACGCTGATGCGCGAGCCGGCCGGCACGGTGACAGTCTGCACACTCGGACCGCTCACCAATCTCGGCAAGGCGATGACCAAGGCGCCGGAAATCGTCGGCCGCATCAAGCAGGTCGTGCTGATGGGCGGCGGCTGCTTCGAGGGCGGCAACATCACGCCGGCCGCCGAGTTCAACATCTATGTCGATCCGCAGGCGGCGGCCGTGGTATTCGGCTCGGGCGTGCCGATCGTCATGATGCCGCTCGACGTTACCCACAAGACATTGACGACGCGCGCCCGCGTCGAGGCGATCCGGGCGATCGGCGGGCATCTCGCCGAGGTGCTGGTTGGCTGGCTCGATTATTTCGAACGCTTCGACGTGGCGAAATACGGCAGCGAGGGCGGGCCGCTGCACGACCCGAACGTCATCGCCTATCTGTTGAAGCCCGAACTCTATTCCGGCCGGCTCTGCAACGTGGAGATCGAGACGGAATCGGAACTGACCAAGGGCATGACGGTTGCGGATTGGTGGGGCGTTTCCGGCCGGCCGAAGAATGCGATATTCATGCGCGACGTCGATGCAGACGGGTTTTATGCCCTGCTGACGGAGCGGCTTTCCCGGCTCGCCCATGCCGAGACCGAACGGCAGCCGAAGCTTCGGCTGCACTGATCAATCCCGCTTCCTCGGAATGATCAGTGCATCGAGGACGCGCACGCCCTTGCCTTCGGGCAGTACCGCGACCGGGTTGAGGTCGATCGCTTCGATATCGTCGCCGTACCGGTCTGCGAACTCGGAGAGTTTCACCAGCAGTTCGGCGAGTGCCCTGCGGTCTGCCTTCGGCGCGCCGCGATAGCCTTCCAGCAATGAGGCGAGCCTGGTTTCACTGATCATCGCCTCTGCGCGGGCAAGATCGATCGGCAGCAGGTCGAAAGCGCCGTCCTTCATCAGTTCCACCAGCACTCCGCCGATGCCGACGACGAGGCCCAAGCCGAAGGGCTCGTGGCGTACGATCCCGACCAGGGCCTCGACGCCGCCCATCACCATCTCCTGCACCGAGACGCCGCGCAGATCCGCATCGGGCGCATAGGCGCGGGCGCTCGCCATGATCGTGTCGAAGGCAGCGTGCGCTTCCGCCTCCGAGGCAATGCCGAGCTTCACGCCGCCTGCCTCGGTCTTGTGGAGGATATCCGGCGACTCGATCTTCATCGCGACTGGAAAACCGAGCGTCTTCGCCGCTTTCGCCGCGGTATCGGCACTGGTAACAAGCCGTTCTTTCGGGACAGGCAGGCCCTCGGAGGCGAGCAGCGTCTTGGCTTCGCGCTCGGTCAAGGCGCCGGCGGAGAGGGTCTTTCTTTCCATTGCCGTTTTGCCGGGCCACGAAACGGTGTTGCTTTGCGCAACCAGGCCCGCAATCGCCGCCAAAGTGCTTTTCGTCCCGCGCAGGACCGGCACGTTTGGCAGTTTCTGCTCGACGGCCCGATGGTGGCCGGAGGAGAGGTTGCTCATGAAGATGACCGGCGCTTTGCCGGTTTCGGCATAGGCGGAGACCGCCTCTGCGATGCCGAGATATTCGGCGGCGCAGAAATCGTCCAAGCCGGCCGGCGCGTCCTGCGCGGCGACGATCATCCCGATCGACGGATCGTCGGCCAGCGTATGCAGCACGGCGCGGTAGATATCGCCGTTGGCGAAGACAACACCCGTCGTATCGAGCGGGTTCTGAGGGGTCGCGAAGGGCGGCAGCAGGGTTTTGATCTTCGCGGTGGTTTCCGGCTGCAGGTCGGGCAGCGTGAGACCCGTCTCGTCTGCAATATCGGAGACATGCGCCACACCGCCGCCGGAGACGCCGACGATGGCGACGCCTGGTTTTGTAGGACGCCGCCCGAGGCTTAGGCAGAGTGTGGCCGTCTCCATGAAGCCGTCCATGTCCGGCACTTCGATGATGCCGACGCGCTTGAAGAACGAACGATAGGCCTCGTTGCTGCCGGCGAGCGATCCCGTATGGGCGGCGGTCGCCCGTGCTCCGCGTGCCGACCGGCCGGCGCGCAGAGCGATCACCGGCTTCCCCGCCGCGTGCATCCTTTCCATCGCTCGGGCAAGCTTTTCCGGCTCGCGGATCGCCTCGATGACGATGCCGATGGCACTGGTTGCCTCATCGGTGGCCAGGAAGTCGAGGTAGTCAGGAATATCGGTCGCGGCGCTGTTGCCGGATGAGACGATGTGGCTGAGGCCGAACCTCCCTGTATTCCCGAGCGCAATCGCGCTGGCGCCGGAATGGGAGAGGATCGCGAGGCGGCCTTTTTCTAGATTGGTCGAGAGGCTGGAGGAATAGAGCGCCGCACCCGTGCCGAGGTTGAAGAGGCCGAGGCAGTTCGGCCCGCAGATCGCCATGCCGTAACGTTCGGCGATGTCGATCAGTTGTCGCTGCCGCTCGCGGCCGGCCTCGTCCAGTTCGGCGAAGCCGGAGGCCAGCACGACAGCAGCCTTGACGCCCGTCCGTCCGGCCTCCTCCAACGTGCTGATGACCTTGTCGGCATTGATGCCGATCACAGCGACATCAGGTGCATTATCGAGTGCGGAAAGGGAGGAGATGGCCTTGTAGCCGAAGACCGTTTCAGCCTTGGGATGGATCGGGATGATCTGTCCCTGATAGCCGAAGCGCATCAGGTTCCTCATTACGAAGCTGGAAGAAGCGTCGGCGCGCTCGGTGGCGCCGACGACCGCGACGGATTGCGGCGCCATCAAGGCCCGCATCGCTTCCGGCGTATTGGCCGCCATCGGCGCGGCCTCAGTCGAGGCCCTTGAAGGGATTGTCGCGGAAGGCGAGGTATTCCTTCAGCGACATCTTGGCGAGATTCGCCATCCATTCGCGGCCCTGCTTGGTCACATGCAGCGCGGCGATCGCTTCGATATTGTACTGGAAGGACGGCATGAGACCCGCGACCATCTGCTGGTTGTTGATGGAGGCCTTGGTGTATTTCAGCGCCGGCACCGGCATGCGGGCGAGCTTGCGGGCCAGGTTCTCGGTCTTTTCCTTCAGCTGATCGGCCGGCACGACCTTGTTGATGAGGTGCATGCGCAACGCCTCTTCGGCATCCACCATGTCGCCGGTGAACATCAGCCAGCGCACGTCACGGGTGGCAAGCAGCCAGGGCATCATCAGTGCTGGCGGGCCGGAATTATGGCGTACTTCCGGCTCGCCGAATTTTGCTGTGTCGGCGGCGATGGCGAGGTCGCAGGACATCATCAGTTCGAGCGCGCCGGCCAGCGCGTAGCCATTGACCGAGGCGATGATCGGGATCGGGGCGCGCCAGATGTTGAGCAGTGCCTCGGCGTTTTCGGTCATGTCCTCGCGCCAGAAGTCGATGTCCACATCGAAATCGCCGCCCTGCAGGTCATAGCCGGATGAGAAGGCGCGGCCCGCGCCGGTGATGACCAGAGCGTTGACGTCCGGGTCATCGACGGCACTCTTCAGTGCCGCGTCGATCTCGCGGATCACCGTCTTGTTCATCGCGTTCATCTTGTCGGGGCGATTGATGGTGATCGTCGCGAACTTGTCGGTCAAATCCTTCTCATACAGGATTGTCTCGTAGCTCATGGAAGTTCCCCTTATTTTTGAACTATTTGCCGGATTTCTTTAAAGCCGCGTAGGCGACGGCCATTTTAGCAGCGAGGCGTGCATTGTTCTTCACCAGCTCGATATTGGCCTTGAGGCTCTCACCCTTGGAAAGCTCGTTGATGCGGGCGAGGAGAAAGGGCGTCAGCTCCTTGCGTCCGATGCCCTTTTCGTCTGCCTCGCGCACCGCGTCGGCAATCGTGCCGTCGATGAATTCCGGCGTCAGCGCGGCGGCTTCCGGGATCGGATTGGCGATCAGCAAGCCGGTGCCGGTGCCGAGCTTGTGGTGCAGGAACATGGCTTCGGCGATCTCTTCCGGCGTGTCCAGCCGATGATCGGCCTTGTAGCCGCTCTTGCGGGTGAAGAAGGCGGGGAAATCCTCGGTGCCGTAGGCGATCACCGGCACACGCTGGGTTTCCAGATATTCAAGCGTCTTGGCGATATCGAGGATGGACTTTACGCCGGCGCAGACGACGGCGGTCTTGGTGCGGCCGAGTTCGGTCAGGTCGGCGGAAATATCGAAGGTCTGCTCGGCGCCGCGATGCACGCCGCCGACGCCGCCGGTCGCGAAGATGTCGATGCCGGCGAGATCGGCGAGCAGCATGGTGGCTGATACGGTGGTGCCGGCCGACTGCTTCTTGACCATGGCGACGGCAAGATCACGGCCGGAAGCCTTTACCACGCCCTTGGCCTTGGCAAGTGCATCGAGCTCGTGGCGTTCGAGACCGACCCGCAGTTCGCCATTTATCACCGCGATCGTCGCCGGCACCGCGCCGTTCTCGCGGATCACCGCCTCGACGCCAAGCGCCGTTTCGAGATTGGCGGGGTAGGGCATGCCATGGGTGATGATGGTCGATTCCAGCGCGACGACAGGACCGCCGGCGGCGATCGTCTCGGCAACTTCACGGCTCAGCGTCGGTTTCAGAAGGGGCATTGCGGGTATTCCTCGAATGGTGTTTTCGACCGGCCGCCTATCCGGCGAGACGGTGCATATTGGCTTCCAGGAAGCGTTCGGACAATTCTGTGTGGACGCTGGCCGGGGTTTCGGTGGTCAGCGTGCCGAGCAGCGCGCCGGTGCGTGCCGCCGTATAGATGTCTTCGCCATGCAGGATGCGGTGCAGCGTGCCGGCGATCATCGCGTCGCCTGCACCGGTAATGTCAACGGGTCTTGCCCGGACCGCCGGGAATGTGCGGGCGCCTTCCGTGCCGGCCACCGCGATGCCGCGCGCTCCCATGGTGACGACCGCCTCACGGGCACCTGCAGCTTGAAGGGCGAGGGCTGCTTCTCTGGCGTCCTCGATCGTCTGATGTGCCTTGCGATGCAGGACAGCGTTCGCCTCGTCGATGTTCATGAACAGGAGATCGATGCCGGAAAGGTCCTTCGGCAGGCGGGCAGCTTTCGGCGTCGAAACCGCGTCAATCGCCAGCCTGAAGCGGGCACCCTGGCGCTTGGCGATCAAGGCGGCAATTGTCTCGTCCGGCAGATTGCAGTCGCAGAAGACCCAGCTCGCGGCAGCGAGATGCGGCCAGATGCGCTCGAAATGCGGCGGCAGCAGCAGGTCGAAAATACCCATGTCGGCAATGCCGAGCACCAGGTCGCCCTTCAAATCAAGGATCGCGGCATATTCTGCCGTCGGGCGTTCGGCCGTCACAACGACCTGGCTCACGTCGATGCCGCGGTCGCGCATATGTTTCAAAAGCGCTCTTCCGCCCTCGTCGTCGCCGACGATCGAGACGAAGCTCGTCGTGGTGCCAAGAAGGGCGAGGTTTTCCGCCACGTTGCGGGCGACACCACCCATGGAGCGGATGCCATCGACCGGATTGGAGGTCTCGAAAACGAGATCCGCCTTGGCGCGGTATTTGCGGTCCAGCACGGCGCCGCCGATGCAGACGGCCCGGGTTTCCGCCGGCATCACATAACCGCGGCCGAGAATATAGCCCTTCTGCATGAGCTGGACGATATGCGCGGCGACGGTCGAGCGCGCCAGCCCGAGCTGGGTGGCGATCTCCTGCTGCCCGGCAAACGGGTTGTCCTTGATGATCGACAGAACGGCCGCTTCCTGCGGAGCGAGGTCATCCATCTCGTACATCATCCTTGCGGCGAATGCCGTCTTGAAACTTCGTTATTTTTGATATGGACAACAACAGATGTTTTTGTCAACATCTGTTTGTCAGATGCGCAGATGGAGGCAGGCCATGTCCGTTTCAGGTGCCAATCCCGTATCGTCCGGCGATGCCGCACCCGGCATTCCGGTCATCGATGTCGGCCCCTTCATCCGAAACGAGGTGGGCGCTGCGGACGTGGTGAAAGCCATCGAAGCCGCCTGCCGTGATACCGGTTTCTTCCTTGTCGCCGGCCATGGTGTTTCGCCGCAAGCGACCTTGCGACTCTACAGTCTCGCGAGAGCCTTCTTCGACGAACCGCAGGAGTGGAAGAAGACGATAGGCCGCGGCAATGGCGTGATCGGCGGCGTGTCCTTCTCCCCGATCGCTGAGGAAGCGCTGGCGGCAACGCTGGGCTTGAAGACACCGGGCGATTACAAGGAAAGCCTGAATTTTGGTGAGAACCTGCCGGGCGATATATGGCCGAACAAGCCCGACGGGCTGGCGCAGGCCTTCCGTGACTATTTCAAGGAAATGGAAGTGCTGTCGAAGCACCTGCGCCGCATCTTCTGCCAGGCAATCGGGCTCGATCAGGATTATTTCGAACCGTCCTTCGAAAACCATCTCTCGGCGCTGCGCGTCATCAACTATCCGGAACAGAGCGAAGCGCCGTTGCCGGGCCAGTTGCGCGCCGGCGTGCACACCGATTACGGGTTCATGACCATCCTGCGCTCCGAAGCCTCTCCGGGCGGCCTGCAGGTGCGGAACCGCAATGGCGAGTGGCTGGACGCCCCGTCGATCAAAGGCGCCTATGTCATCAACATCGCCGACGCCTTCATGCGCTGGACAAATGATGAATGGGTCTCGACGCCGCACCGGGTCGCCAATCCGCCCACCGGTTTCAAGGGCACGGCGCGCCGGCAGTCTATCCCGTTCTTCCTCAATCCGTCGAAAGATACGGTGATCGAATGCCTGAAGCCCTTCATCAAGGGCGGAGCGAAATACGAGCCGATCACCTATGGCGAATATATCGACCTCAAGACGAAACAGGCTTTTTCGAAAGGCTGAGCGCTGACCAAAAGCGTGCACAGAAGCGGAATACCGCCGGCACATACCGATCAATGATCGCAACAAGGGGAACTGCAAGATGATGGATATGACAAGACGGCAAACCCTTGCCGGAATGGGTGCACTCGCGGCGGCAGGCCTCATGGGCCTGCCCGCGCGGGCTCAAGCGAAGACGCTGGTCGTGCCGACGCTCGGCGGCGTCTGGGAGCAATACTGGCGCTCGACCGTGGCGCCGGCCTTCACCAAGCAGAGCGGCGCAGCCGTGACGCTCGATGTCGGCAATGGCCGTGTCTGGGGCGCGAACCTGCGTGCCGCAGGCGTCGCCAAGCCGCCCTATTCGATCGTGATGACCAACGAGGTTTTCGCATCGGGCCTGCGCAAGGAGGGCTTTTTCGAAAAACTCGACCTCTCCAAGCTGCCGAACTATGCCGACCTCTATCCGCTTGCCAAGAAGACTGATGGCTGGGGTGCGATCGGCGCCGTATCGCCAATCGGCATCGGCTACCGTACCGACCTTGTGAAAACGCCGCCGAAAAGCTGGAAGGACCTCTGGAACAATCCGGAATTCAAGGGTCGGATCGGCCTCTACAATTTCGCCAACAGTGCCGGCAAGATGGAACTCCTGCTGTTCTCCAAGATCTTCGGCAAAGACCAGTACGACGTCGACGCAGGCTTCGCCGCGCTCGAAAAGCTGGGCTCCGTCATCCAGGTCGATTTCAACCTCTCCACCGGCCTTGCCTCCGGCGAGATCGTGGTCGCTCCTTTCGACTTCGGCGAAATCGCCCGCCTGAAGAAGCAGGGGCTGCCGGTCGACTGCATCATTCCGGAAGAAGGCATGATCATGTTCGACCAGACGATCAACATCCTCGCCAACGCGCCCGAAAAGGATCTGGCCTATCAGTATGCCAACTTCCTGTTGTCGCCGGAAGTGCAGGGCATGATGGCCAAGGAATTCTTCATCTCGCCGACCAATTCCAAGGTGGTGATTCCGGCCGAACTCAAGGCGGATGTGCCGATCTCCGGTGCGGACATGGACAAGATCCTCACCTGGGACTGGAACTTCGTCAACGAAAAGCAGGGCGAGCTTTCCGAGCGCTGGGCCAAGACGCTTAAGTGATTTTCCCCCGCTGCGATCATGGCTTGCCTCCGTGGCGGGCCATGATCGGCTTTTTCGGGTTTCTTGGCGAATTGAAAGTGAAGTTTCATGACAGAGGTTAGCATCGAAAAGCTGACCAAGGACTACGGGCAGGGGCCTGCGGTCAACGGCATCTCCATCAGGATCGCGGAAGGCGAATTCATCTCGCTGCTCGGCCCCTCCGGCTGCGGCAAGACGACGACGCTGAAGATGATCGCCGGGTTCGAGGATGCCACGCAGGGCGCGATCCGGTTTGACGGCCGCGACGTGGTGCATGTGGCGGTCGAAAAGCGCGACATCGGCATGGTCTTCCAGAACTACGCGCTTTTCCCGCATATGACAGTGGAGAAGAACCTCGCCTTCGGGCTGGAGATGCGGAAGATTTCCAGGGCGGAAATCCGCGAGCGCATCACAAAGGTCCTGGATATGGTGCAGCTTGCGGGCTACGCGGAACGCTATCCGCGCCAGCTTTCCGGCGGCCAGCAGCAACGCGTGGCACTTGCGCGTGCGCTGGTCATCGAACCGAAGATCCTCCTGCTCGACGAACCGCTCGCCAATCTGGATGCCAAGCTGCGCGAAGAGATGCGCGTCTTCATCCGCGACCTGCAACGCCGCGTCGGCATCACCACCGTCTACGTCACCCATGACCAGGCTGAGGCGATGACCATGTCGGACCGCGTCGTCGTGATGTTCGGAGGGCGCATCGCGCAGATCGGCACGCCGTCGGACATCTATGAGCGGCCCGCCAATCTGGAAGTGGCTGAGTTCGTCGGCCAGGTGAACATCATCCGCGGCAAGGTGGGCAGCGGAACCATTTCGACCCCCTTCGGGAACGTGCCTGCTGCAGGCGCCTATGCCGACGGCACGGAGATCATGCTGGCGCTCAGGCCGGAAGCGGTCGAGCTTCTGCCCGTCAGTTCCGGCGCAGCCGGCGTGCCGGCAAAGGTCCGGTCGAGCTATTATTCCGGCAGCCTTGTCGACTACCGGCTGGACCTTGCGGATGGCGCGACCGTCAACGTCCAGACCCTTCCGCGCACCCGGTTTGCCGATGGCGACGAGGTGCTCATCCATGCACCGGTCGACCGGTTCTGGCCGCTTGGGCCAATACGCGGGACTGAAGCATGAACGTCGCTGCGAAGAAACGCTTCGGGCCGCTGCTTTTGATTGCGCCTGCCGCGATCCTGCTGACGGTTTTCCTCGTCCTGCCCTATCTCAATATCGTGCTGATGAGCTTCCGCATGCCGGGGCAGGGGACGCCTTACGGGCCGGGCTTCACACTCGTCAACTACGGCAAGTTCTTCTCGGACATCTTTTATATCCAGCAGGTGGCCAACACGCTCTGGATCGGCTTCGTGACGACGCTGGCATGCCTGATCCTCGGCTATCCGGTGGCCTGGCAGCTTGCCCGCGGCAATTCGGCGTTTCGGGCCATGGGTTATGGCCTCGTGCTTTCGCCGCTGCTTGTCGGCATCGTCATCCGCAGCTACGGCTGGACGATCCTGCTCGGAAACAACGGCCTCATCAACCGCACGCTGATGGGCTGGGGCATCATCGACGGGCCGCTGCCGCTGATGTACAACGCGCTTGGCATCGTCATCGCGCTGGTGCATGTCTTCCTGCCTTTCATGATCCTGCCGATCATGAGTGCCATCCAGGGCATCGATCCGTCGCTCGAAGCCGCTGCCCGTTCGCTGGGAGCTTCGAAGGCTACGGCCTTCCGGCGCATCACCCTGCCGCTGTCGCTGCCGGGCATCCAGGCAGGCTCGATCCTCGTCTTCGTGCTGTCGCTCAGCGCCTATGTGACGCCGTCGCTGATCGGCGGCTTGCGGGTCAAGACCATGGCCGTGACGGTGGTCGACGCTTTGATCGACACTTTCCAGTGGCCGTTCGGCTCTGCGCTGGCGCTGATGTTGTCGGTGACCGGCGCGATCGTCGTGGTGATCTTCGGGCGACTGACAGTCATAAAATGGAAGGCCTGAACCGATGTCGAAACCCTTCTTCACCGTCTATTGCCTGATCATCTACGCCTTCCTGCTGGCGCCGATCGCGGTCGTCGTCATCGCCTCTTTCAATGCCGGCGCTTTCCTCACCTTCCCGCCGCAGGGCCTCTCCTTCCGCTGGTACGTGGTCTTCTTCAACAACGAGGTGTTCATGCGGGCGATCCGCACATCGCTGTGGATCGCGGCCGTCACGATGGTGATCTCAGGCGTCATCGGCACGATGGCGGCGATATTCTACGTCCAGTATTCCGGCCGGCTGAAGGAGGCGGTGCGCATCGCCATGCTGGCGCCGCTGCTCCTGCCGGAAGTGCTGACCGCGATCGCGCTGCTCTTCTTCGTCTATTCGATCGGCATCGGCACGCAGACCGTGTTCGGCATGATCATCGGCCATGTCATGATCACGCTGCCCTTCGTCTTCATCAACGTCTCGGCCTCGATGGAAAGTTACGATCCTTCCTGGAGCATGGCGGCGCAGAGCCTCGGCGCAGGACGGTTCACGCGGTTCCGGCGCATCATGCTGCCGCTCATCAAGCCGGGCGTCATCGGGGGTTGCCTGTTCGCCTTCATCATCTCCTTCGATATCTTCACCATTTCCTTCATGCTGAAGAATGTGGGAACGTCGACGCTGCCGATCCAGCTCTTCGATTATCTCAGGACCAACTTCACACCGGAGGCGGCCGCCGTCTCAACCTGCTCGATCGTGCTGACGCTGATTGTCGTGGTGATTTCGGAAAAGGTGTTGGGGCTGAGACTTCACCGCTTCTAAGGTAGCCGATACTCGAGGATAGGCGCTCTCTCATTTCCTCTGTCGCAAAGTGGCCGCACAGTTTTGTGCGACATGCTTCACGACAATTTTGATTCCGGTCGCTCTGGGGCTTTCGCCGCCGTAAAACGTACTGTAGTGTATACATGACGAGGCTTTGGGAAGAGCCGGCCTGCGTATCAGGAACCCTGACGGGATCCTGGGCGCGATGGGAAAGAGCATAGCAGCCACCTGCATTTCACAAGTTGATCGCGGGCGGCGGGCCGATAGGGAGGATCAGGCCGTATGCAGCAGCTTGCCGAGTCGATGACGGCTGGCCAGGACGCGCTTCTGGATATCCAGAACCTGACCCTGTCACTGCGTGACCAGCAGGGTTGGGTCGAAGTTCTCAACAATATCTCGCTTTCGGTGAAGCCGAAGGAGATTCTCGGCGTGGTCGGTGAGAGCGGCTGCGGCAAGTCGATGACTGCGCTCTCTATCCTCCGGCTCTTGCCGCCGCGCGATTCCCGCCTGGGCGGCAAGATCATGTTCGGAGGCCAGGACCTCGTTTCCTGTCCGGAATCGCAGATGAATCGTATTCGCGGGCGGCACATCAGCATGATTTTCCAGGAGCCGATGAGCGCTCTCGATCCGGTATTCACCGTCGGCTACCAGATAGAAGAAACCCTTCGGCGGCACTTCAAGCTCGACCGTAGGGAGGCGGCGGAGCGCGCCGTCGCGGCGCTTGATTCGGTCGGCATCGCGTCGCCACGCCACGTCGCGACACTCTATCCGATGAACCTTTCGGGCGGCATGCGCCAGCGTGTGATGATCGCCATGGCACTGGTCTGCGAGCCGCGCCTGCTCATCGCCGACGAGCCGACCACAGCCCTCGACGTGACGATCCAGGCGCAGATCATGGACCTGCTTCTAGGCCTTGCCGACCGCACCGGCACCGCAATCATGTTCATCACCCACAATCTCGGGCTGGTCGCACAGAGTTGCCATCGGATGGTGACAATGTATGCAGGACAGGTTGTCGAGAGCGGTCCGGTGAAGGACGTCATCGCCTGTCCCCGCCACCCCTATACGGCCAGGCTTCTGCAATCGATACCTGACAGCAACCGCCCACGAGGCACCCTGCCTTCGATCGCCGGCCGTGTTCCTTCGCTGCGTCACATGCCGAAAGGTTGCCGTTTCGGACCGCGCTGCACCTTTTCCGCCCAGCCTTGCGGCCTCTCCCAGAGCATCGAAAACACCGGCCGAAGGGAAGTGCGCTGTAATCGTTGGGAAGAACTCGAATTGGAGAGGGTCGAAGCATGAACGAAGTCGTTTCGTCCGGCCAGATGGCTCTCAAGGCCGACAACCTGCATGTCAGCTTCGGCAACGCACGGCGCGGCTCCCTTATCCGCGCCGTCGACGGCGTCAGCTTCAGCGTGCGCAAGGGCGAGATTTTTGGCGTGATCGGCGAGTCGGGTTCCGGTAAATCGACGCTCGGGCGCTGTCTTGTCGGCCTGCTCAGCCCAAGCGGCGGTGGAGTGCTGCACGGCGACATCGACCCGTTCAAGTTTTCCCGCCGCGAGCTCAACCGCCACCGGCGAAAGTACCAGATCGTTTCGCAGGATCCGAATGCGGCCTTCGATCCGCGCATGACCATCCTTCAGAGCGTCTGCGAACCGGCGGACATAGCTGGCGAGGGAACGAAGGCTCAGCGGCGCGAAAAGGCGTTCGCGATGCTGGACCGGGTGTCGCTGTCACCGGAAATGGCCAATCGTTATCCGCATGAGATTTCCGGCGGCCAGAAGCAGCGTGCCAACATCGCGCGGGCGCTGATGCTCGATCCGACCGTGATCGTGTGCGACGAGGTGGTCGCGGCGCTCGACGTGTCGATCCAGGCCGACATGCTCAATCTCTTCTCCCGGCTGCAGGAGCAGCTCGGCCTCACCTATGTGTTCATCAGCCATGATCTGAGAGTGGTCAGCCACATCAGCGACCGCGTGGCGGTCATGTATTTCGGCAAGATCGTGGAATTCGGTCCTGCCCATGCCGTGATCGACACTCCGCTGCATCCCTATACGGAAGCACTGCGATCGGCAGAACCCGAGGTCAATCCCGCTGCAGCCGAGGCTCGGCAGAGAATCATCCTTCAGGGCGAGATACCGAGCGCGATCTCGCCGCCGAGCGGCTGCCGCTTTCATACACGCTGTCCGCGTGTGCGGGACATCTGTCGCACGCAGGAGCCCCAGCAGCGCGAGTTGCTGCCCGGACGCCATGTCGCATGCCATTTCGCCGAGGAGATGCTCGGGGAAAAGGAGAGCAGAGATCTTGGTCCTGCGGGACGGAACGGCGCGGACCAGGGTGCTGCCGCCGCGCAGATGCCGACGTGATGGAATGCTGATGTAGTGGCCAAGCACGGCCGGTCATGGATGATGGAGGAGAAGACGTGACCACTAGTCTATTTGGAAAGATGCCGGATCTTACCCGCCGCTCGCTGTTGGCCGGAACAGCCGCCGCAGGCGGCCTGGCCCTGTTGCCGGCAATGGCGCGCGCTCAGGAAGCGCAGCCGAGGTCGGGCGGAACGCTCAGGGCCGTAATCCCGTTCAACCCCGCCGCGCTCGATCCGCTGACGGGCCGCAACAACCCCGATTTCAATACTCTTTTGATGATGTTCGACGCGCTGATCGGCTTCGATCCGCAAACGCTCGAACTTCAGCCGATGCTGGCGACGTCGTGGAAGTTCACGGATCCCACCACGCTGGTTCTGGAACTTCGCCAGGGCGTCGAGTTCCACGACGGCACGCCGTTCAACGCCGAAGCGGTCGTCTTCCACCTCAAGCGCGGTATGGAATACGATCGTTCGAACGTGAAATCGGATCTTGCGGTCGTCAAGCAGGTCGAGGCCACCGGCCCGTACCAGGTTTCGATCGCGCTGAAGTATCCGGATGCCACGCTCCCCTCGGTCCTGACCGACCGCGCCGGTCTTGTCGTGTCGCCTGCTTCGGTCAAGGCCGCGGCTGACGGCAACGTCGACCGCGCGCCGGTCGGCACCGGACCGTTCAAGTTCGTGGAATGGCAGGACAACACGATCATCAAGGTTACGAAGAACTCGAACTATTGGGGAGACGCGCCTTATCTGGACGGGATCGATGTCCGCATCGTCAACGAGTTCAACACGGCTGTCCGCACGGTGACGGCAGGCGAGTCCGACATCGTCCTCAACATGAGCGCACAGCAGATGGCCGTGGCCAAGCGCGACCCTAACCTGGTCGCTGAAGCCACGCCGTCGATGATCTACTACACGGCCTTCCTGAACTATGGCCAGGGACCGCTGGCGGACGTACGCGTTCGTCAGGCAATGAACTGGGCGCTCGACCGGCCGGTGTTGAACAAGGTCCTCTGGGGCGGCCTGGGCGGCGGGCATTGCAGCATGTTCCCGTCGGGCTTCTGGGCCAATGATCCCGCGACTGAAAACTTCTATACGAAGGATCTCGACCGCGCGAAGTCTCTCCTGAAGGAAGCGGGTTTCGCAAACGGCATCCAGTTCGACACGTTCACCTGGGCGGACCAGGCCGCAGTCCAGCGCCAGGAGGTTCTGAGTGCCCAGCTTGCCGAGGCAGGCATCCGGCTGAAGGTCACCCCGGCGCAGCCGGCGCAGACGATGCAGTATTTTCTGACGGAGAAAAAGGGTCACATGCTGCTGACCCCGACGGGCGGCCTTCCCGACCCGGCAACCGCCTACGATCGTCAGTTTTCCGCGACGGCCTACCGCAACGCGGCCAAGACCGAATTGCCGGGCTATCGTGAACTGATGGATGAGGCCATGAGCACGTTCGACAACGCGAAACGCCAGCAGGTTCTCTACAAGATGCAGCGTTTCGTACTGGAGAATGCACTTCACCTGCCGCAGTTCTCGTCCGCCGGCATCATCGTACGCACGCCGAAGGTACACGGCTTCAATTTCAGCCTGTTGCAGCGCCCGCGCTTCCATAAAGTATGGATGGAGGCGTGAACCTCGGCAATACGACATCCCCACGCGGTGGCCGCTTCGGGGTGTTGCGCGAAACCTGGACGGAGCGGGTTGCAGGCCCGCTCCGCATCGGCGTCAATTGCGGATCGACGGAGTGTAAATGATGGACGGTGTCCTCGGGATGGTTGCGCGAAGGCTGATGCAGCTTTTGCCCGTGATGATCGTGGCGACCTTCGTGGTGTTTTCCCTCGTCTATCTGATGCCGGGCGATCCGGCCGTCATGATTGCGGGCGATTACGCGACGGCCGAACGTATAGCGGAAATCCGCCACATCTACGGCTTCGACCGACCGATGCTCGTGCAGTATTTCGCCTGGCTGGGGAGCGTTTTGCAGGGTGATCTCGGCCACTCGCTCTTCTCTAACGAAGAGGTTCTGCGGCTGATCTTGGCGCGCTTGCCGCATACGATCCTGCTGGTCGTCTATGCGCTGGTCCTGGGCGCATTGATCGGCATCCCGCTCGGCATTCTCGCCGCCACGCGCCAGGGCACCACCCTCGACAAGATCATTACCAGCGTCGCCTCGCTCGGTGTCGCCGTTCCCAATTTCTGGCTCGGTATCATTCTGGTCACGCTGTTTTCGCTTGGTTATCGCTGGTTTCCCGCCACGGGTGCGGTTTCCTTGTTCGAAAAGCCGCTGGAAGCTCTCTACTATGCGACCCTTCCGGCGGTGGCGCTCTCGACCGGCGTCGTTGCCGTCCTGGCGAGGCAGGTCCGCAGTGCGCTGCTCGAAGTGCTCGGCTCGCAATATATCCGCACCCTGCGCGCCAAGGGACTCAGTTCGCGCTCGATCCTGTGGAAGCACGGGCTTCGAAACGTGTCGGCAACGATGCTGACCATTGCCGGCCTGCAGGTGAACCGGCTGTTTTCCAGCGCCGTCATCATCGAAGCGGTCTTCGCCGTGCCCGGTGTCGGCAATCTCATCAGCTATTCGGCGCTTAACAAGGATTTCCCCGTCGTGCAGGGCGTGGCGCTCGTGCTCGTGCTGGTGGTGATCTTCACCAACCTTCTGGTCGATGTGCTGAACGCGACCTTTGATCCCAGAGTGGCGGCTTCGACATGACCGATACGAACATGACTGCGATCACTGAAAGCCGTGCCGAACCGGCAACCCGGTCGACCCTTCCGCCCCCCAACCGCTTCCGCTTCTGGGCGTGGCTTTGGTCCGACAAGCGCGCGCTGATAAGCCTTCTCTATCTTTCGCTTCTGGTATTGGCCGCGATCTTCGCGCCGCTGGTAGCGCCCTATCCGCCCAACGAGCAGAACCTGATGGATCTCCTGATGCCGCCGAGCGCCGAACATTGGCTCGGCACGGACGACCTCGGCCGGGACACGCTGAGCCGACTGATGTACGGCTCCTACAACGCGCTCTACGCCGCAAGCCTTGCCGTCGGCATCGGGGTTGCGATCGGTGTTCCGCTCGGGGTTTTCATCGGCTTCGTCGGCGGCTGGATCGACGAGCTCGGCAGCCGCGTCATCGACGGCGTCCTGGCTTTTCCGCCGATCGTGCTCGCCGTTGCGGTCACCGGCGCGCTCGGCATCGGTCTTACCAATGCGATGATCGCGGTCGGCTTCGCCTTCGCGCCAGTGCTCGCCCGGACGATGCGGGCGCAGACCCTGGTGGTGAAGAACGCGCTCTACGTGGAGGCGGCAACTGGCTTCGGCGCGTCGCGCCTGCACCTGATCCTCCGCCATATCCTGCCCAATGCGATCCAGCCTGTGATCGTCGAGATCACCCTGATGCTGGCGGTGGCGCTCCTGGCGGAAGCGGGCCTGAGCTTCCTCTCGCTCGGCGTCCAGCCGCCGGAGTCGAGCTGGGGCGGTATGTTGGCGCGTGCCTATCACTATGTGGAAGTGGCGCCGGCGCAGATGTATGCGCCGGGTTTCGCCATCCTGTTCACGGCGCTCGCCTTCAACACGCTCGGCGAGTCGATCCGCGTGCTTCTCGACCCGACGATCAAGCGGCGGTGAACGTTCCCGCTAAGGCCAGACACGAAACGGCCCGGGCTTGCGACCGGCCCGTTCACTGTTGCTGGCTGCTGCCGCATCGAGATCAGGCGTTCTGGTCAAGCCATACGCGGTGGAACCGCGGAGAATGCAGTCGGTCGTAGTGCCAGTCCTTGACCTTCTTGTTGCGGATCGACATGGCGGCCGACGTCACCAGCGGCAGGTGCAGCGCCTGCTCCACGACGAAGCGCTGCAGAGCGGCGAAGGCCGCCTTGCGCTCTCCGGCATCGGCCGAGGCGCCTGTCGCGTCCAAGAGTTTGCGGAACTGCGGATCTTCCACTTTGCCGGCGTTGAACTGACCGCTCGCACCGAAAAGCCGCTCATAGGTCTGGCTCGGATCGAGCCAACCGCCCTGCGGATTTAGGATCATCGAACCCTTGCCCTCGATATAGAAGAACTGGTTCACCACCTGAGGAGGCGAGGGCGTGACCTTGAGGCGGATGCCGACCTGCGAAAGCTGGTTGCCGACCAGTTCGAGACGTTGGATTGACGTCTGGTCCGGCCAGCTCCAGGTTTCGACTTCGAGGCCGTTCGGATATCCGGCCTCCGCCAGCAGTTTGCGGGCCTTCTCCGGATCGTGCTGGTAGAAATTCGCCGTGCCGGCATCGACTGCCCAGAAATCCTTCGGGAACATGGTCGAGGTCGGCTCACCCAGGCCAAGCATCAGAACCTTGTTCAGTTCCTCCCGATTGATGGCGTAGTTCATCGCCTGCCGGACCCTGATGTCGTTGAGCGGCGGCTTGGCGAAGTTCATCATCAGCGTGAAGAAGATCATCGAAGGATTAGCTTCGGCGGTGAGATCCGGCATCCGGCGTGCGGTCGCGATCTGCTGCGCGGCCATGTTGAGCGCAAGGTCGGTCTCGCCGGCAGTCACCGTGCGGGCGGCCGTGTTCAGCTCGTTGATGATGCGGAAGTCGATGCCGTCGAGATAGGGCAGGCCCTTCTGCCAGTAGTCGGGGTTCCGGGCGACCTTGATGAGCGTATTGTCCTGCCATTCAACGAACCTGAACGGTCCGGTGCCCACAGGATTGCGGTCGACATTGCCGTTGGCTGCAGCCTGGATGGAGGCGGGTGACACGATGCAGCCGACGCGCCCCGTCAGGATGGTCGGCAGCGAGTAGTTCGGCTGCTTGAGCTTTATCGTCACCTGGCCCGAGCCGGTGGCTGCCACTGATGCGACCGAAACCAGGTCCGACTTCACGTTGGAGCGCGGATCGTTCATCGAACGGTCGAGATTGAACTTCACGGCTTCGGCGGTGAACGGCGTTCCGTCGTGAAACTTCACACCGTCGACGAGGTTGAACACCAGCGTCGTAGGATCGGTGAAGGTCCAGTCCTTCGCCAGCATCGGCTTGAGTTCGAGCGTGGCCGGATCAAACGCGATCAGCGCATCGAAAATCGCATAAAGCGCATTGAAGTCCGGGACGTTGCGCCCGGTTATCGGGTCGAGTGCGGCCGGATTGAACGGCATCGCAATGCGCAGCGTGCCGCCGGGGCTGGGCTGCGACGCTTGAGCGAGCGCCCGTACGGGCAACAGCATCGCGCCGCCCAGCACTGCACTGGACGCAAGAAGCGTCCTTCGATTGATCCCGCTGCCGTTGATGATGGACGACCTTGCGTCCTGCTGCTTGCTCATCTCCTGGGCTCCTCCCCATGAAACAGATTGATGAAATAGATAGATGGTCAGGCAGGCATGCGTGCATACATTATTGTCGCCTA
Organism: Neorhizobium phenanthreniclasticum; assembly: GCF_040066075.1. Classification (NCBI taxonomy): domain Bacteria; kingdom Pseudomonadati; phylum Pseudomonadota; class Alphaproteobacteria; order Hyphomicrobiales; family Rhizobiaceae; genus Neorhizobium; species Neorhizobium phenanthreniclasticum. The sequence goes on along the minus strand of NZ_JBEAAL010000029.1, from coordinate 43,183 downwards.
GCCGGCTTCCTCCTCCGGCTGTGCAGCACCCCTGCCGAGGGAAATCTACAGCAGGACCTTTCCTGTGTATACTTTTTGCGTGAAGTTTTGCCGCAAACAGCTTCCTTCCGGCTGGGCCGTGTGCCATGATTATACGGGAGGCTGCGATGGCATTGCCGGTCGCAGGAAATGGAGGAGTGAAGCATGGGCGCGTTCGAGCGTTCCCGGACCTACGACTATATCATGATGGGCGGCGGCACTGCAGGCTGCGTGCTCGCCAACCGCTTGTCGGCCGATCCGTCAGTCGAGGTGCTGATGATCGAAGGCGGCGGCGAGGGGCGTGGCTTCTATGTCGACATGCCGCTCGGTCTCGCCTTCCTGATCGGCAGGCCGCAATACGACTGGCTCTACAAGGGCGAGCCCGAGCCCTATCTCGATGGGCGCCGGATGCCCTTGCCGCGCGGGAAGATGCTCGGCGGCAGTTCCGCCATCAACGGCCTGATCTATGTGCGCGGCCATGCCTACGACTACAATCAGTGGGCGCAACTCGGCAATCGCGGCTGGTCGTGGGAGAGCGTATTGCCATATTTCAAGCGTTCCGAAGCGTTCCATCACCCGGGTTCGGAGGCGCACGGCACCGAAGGAGAATGGTCGGTTTCCGATCCCAACGTGCGGTGGGAAGCCTTGGTCGCCTATCGCCAGGCGGCGATCGAGCAGGGTATTCCGGCTTCGGACGACTACAATTCCGGCGACAACGAAGGTGTCGCCTTCTTCGTCGCCACCATCAAGAACGGGGTGCGTCACTCCACCGCGCGGGCCTTTCTCCAGCCGATTCGCCATCGCCGCAACCTGACCGTCGTCACCAATGCGCTCGTCGACCGCGTGACCTTCGACGGCAAGCGGGCGAGCGGCATCATCTTCAGCATCGATGGACAGAGCCAGGAGGCGAAGGCCGGGCGGGAAGTCATTTTGTCGGCGGGAGCCTATGGTTCTCCGGCCATACTCGAGCGATCGGGTGTCGGTGCGCCGGACGTGCTGTCAGACGCCGGCATCGAGGTGCTGCACGGCCTGCCGGGCGTCGGCGAAAATCTGCAGGACCACTGGCATATCCGGGTGCAGCATCGCCTCCACAACACTCATACGCTCAATACCCGTGGCGGGACGCGCCTCGGCCGGATGCTGCTCGGCATGCAGTATCTTGCGACAAAGAGGGGACCGCTCGGCGGTTCGCCGACGCTGCTCGGCGCCTTCATCAAGACTTCGCCGGATGCGCCGGCTCCCGACATCCAGATCCACGTTTCCGGTTCCACGTCGCCGAGTTTCGGCGGCGCGATGCATCCGTTTCCGGGTATCACCTCTTCGGTATGCATCCTCAGGCCCGAGAGTCGTGGCCATTGCCATGTCGCGGATAGGGATCCTTCGGTCCAGCCGCGCATCCTGCATAATTTCCTCAAGGAGGAGGCGGATCGGGAGATTGCCATACGCTCGGTCGAGGCGGTCCGGCGCATCGTCGCCAGCTCGGCCATGGATCGTTTCGAGCCGGAAGAAATCCTGCCGACTGCTGCTGTGCAGTCGCGCGACGAACTGCTCGACTATGCGCGCCGGACCGTCAACACCACCTTCCACCCCGTTGGCACCTGCAAGATGGGCCGCGACCGTATGGCGGTGGTGGATGACCGGCTGCGGGTCCACGGTCTCTCCGGCCTGCGCGTCGTCGATGCCTCGATCATGCCCGCCATCGTATCAGGCAACACCCAGGCCCCGACTGTCATGATTGCCGAGAAGGCGGCGGATTTCATCCGCGAAGAAAGAACGGGAGTGCAGGCAGCATGAACATGTCCAGAATACAGACTGCCGGCGCGATCGACTGCGACGTACATCCTCCGACGCCGCGCCGCGCGGACCTGCTTCCCTATCTCGACGACTATTGGACAGAGATCGTCACGTCGCGCGAAGTCGACGTGCTGGAGCTGATGGGCTATCCGGAGCGCACCCGCCCCTACATGCGGCCCGGCTGGGAGTGGACCGACGATCCGCTCACGCAGATGCAGAAGAACCTGCTCGATCCGCTCGGCCTCGAATGCGCCATCCTCAATGTGGTTTCAGGCGCGCATGCGCTCTTCGACCCCTATCTTGCGGCCGCGATCTGCCGTGCCACCAACGACTGGCTCGCCGACAAGTGGCTCGACCGTGACCACCGGCTGAGGGCATCCATGCTGGTGCCGTTCCAGAATGTCGAAGCCGCTGTCGAGGAGATCGAACGCAGGGCCGGCGACAGGCGCTTCGTGCAGATCCTCACGCTTGCGATGACCGAGCTTCCGCTCGGCCGCCGCACCTACTGGCCGATCTACGAGGCGGCTGAAAGGCACGGGCTTCCGATCGGCATTCACGCGGGCTCGAATTTCCGCCATGCGCCAAGTCACAGCGGCTTCCATTCCTTCCTGATCGAAGACCATGTCGTGCAGCCGCAGGGCTTTTCGACCCAGGTCGCGAGCCTGATAGCCGAAGGGGTCTTCACCAAATATCCGAACCTGAAGACGGTGCTGATCGAATCCGGCGTCACCTGGATGCCGGCCCTGATGTGGCGCATGGGCAAGGATTGGCGCGGCACGCGCATCGAGGTGCCGTGGGTCAAGGATGCTCCCGGCGATATTATCCGCAGGCATGTCCGTATGACATCGCAGCCTTTTGACGGGCCGGACGATATCGGGGACGTGGCCAAATCGCTCGACCATCTGCTGAGCGATGATATGCTGCTGTTTTCCTCGGACTACCCGCACTGGCATTACGAAGGAATGGACGTGTTGCCGGAGGGCCTGCCGGAAGCCAAGCTGAACAAAATTCTCCGCGACAACGTTCTTGCTACATATCCGAGGCTTGGAGATTGATAATGGAAACTCCCGTACTCGAACGAGCCGAAGACAAGACACAGGCGCTTGGCGTGGTGGACTGCGACGTGCATCCGGCCTTTTCCCGGCCGGATCAACTCACCGACTATCTACCCGAACGTTGGAAGACCCATATACGCGATTATGCCGTTCGCTCGGCAAACCCGCTCTACGGCACGCTGCCCTATCCGCGCATGACGCCGGGAAACGGCATGCGCCGGGATTCCTGGCCACCGAACGGCGGTCCGCCGGCTTCCGACCTCGCCTTCCTGCAGGAGCAGCTGCTCGACCAGTGCAATATCGACTACGGCATCCTGCAGCCGCTCGCCGCCGGCAGCATGGCCTTCAATCAGGAGCTCGGCGCGGCGCTATGTGCAGCCTTGAACGACTGGCAGATCGACAAATGGGCGGGGCCGGAGCCACGCCTGAAAGCCTCCATCTGCATCGCCCAGGAAGATGCGAAGGAAGCCGTCGCCGAGATCGACCGGCGCGTCACCGACCGCCGTTTCGCGCAGATCGCCATGCCGCCGCGCACGATGGAGCCATGCGGCCGCCGCCGATACTGGCCGATCTATGAGGTGGCCGAGCATTACGGCCTGCCGATCGGCCTCCATACCAGCGCCTTCGGTTACCGCCCGAACACACCGTCCGGCTGGACCTCATTCTATCTGGAGGAGCACTATGCGGCTTCCAACAGCCTTCAGACCGTGCTGACCAGCATGATCCTCGAAGGCGTGTTCGAACAGTTCCCGAAGCTGAAGATCGTACTCGTCGAAGGTGGGTTCTCGTGGCTGCCGTCGCTCGTCTGGCGTCTCGACCGTGAATGGAAGCGCATGAAGAGCGAGGTGCCGCATGTGAAGCGCAAGCCGTCGGAGTACGTGCGCGAGAATTTCTGGTACACGACGCAGCCGATCGAGGAGCCGGAAAACAACCGGCATCTTCTCGACATCCTGCGCTGGATCGGTGTGGATCGGCTGATGTTCTCGACAGACTATCCGCACTGGGATTTCGATGATCCGCGCTATGCCTTCAAAGTGCCGCTGACGCCGGCAGAACGTTCCGCCATTTTCCGCGACAACGCCGTGAAACTGTTTGGCCTGCAATGAGCACCATGCAGAATACGATCCGGGGCAAAGCACCCCATGCCGCGCGCTGACGATGCCGGAGCCGCCGAACCGCAACATGTCCTTCCTCAGGCTTTTGCGGGGACGCATCCGGCAGGTAAAAAAGAAATCCTCCTCTGATTTCAAGAGGAAGGCTCCTTGAACAGCTCTGCTTCGTCCACGTCCGATTTCCGGCATTTATCCTGACGGTGTCATCGGGCAGGGGCCGGGTCGCGAACCGGTTCATCCACGGGGAGAATCCGGCGTCCGGTGATGGTCGTTTCAGGGCAGGGGACGCGCCGTCAGGGCGCCAACCGCCGGAAGACGAGGTTTCAATCCCGGAAACCGCGTCTCCGGAAAAGCCAAAGCGATCGGGCAGGCGGACAAGCCTGACATCAATACCACCTGATACCGACTGCCTGCCCATCCCACATGGATCAGGCCGCTGCGGAGTTTTCCTCCGCAGCGGGCATTCGTGCTGCGTGCAGATGGAGACAGCACAACTCCCCGAAGGAAATTTTGCACACGCGTACATTTTGTCATCCGGGTGTTATGAGGCGCCTCTAAACCGGCCTCGTTGTGACGATCTTCAGCGCTTCTTCAGACCCAGGGACGACCGGTCGCTTGGGGCCTGGGGAGGCAGCCAATTCACTCTTCGGGGAGTTAACCGATGACTGTTCTTCCGATCCTGAAATCCGCCACGCTCGCAGCCGTGCTGCTTGCTTCGACCGCTGTTTTCGCATCCGCCAGGGATGTCACCATCAAGGTATGGGCCGGTGGCACCGGGCCGACCGCCGACTACCGCATCGACAATATAAAAATGGCTGCCGATCTGATGCAGCGTGAGGCTGCCGTACGCGGCGAAGAGCTGAAGATCACCGTCGAGGGCCAGACATGGGCCGGCTGGGACGACTTCAAGCAGGCGGTGACACTGGCCGCCGAATCCAAGACCGCGCCGAACATCATCGTTTCCGGCCACGAGGACATCGGCACCTGGTCGAAATCCGGTCTGCTGCGTCCGGTCGAAGACTATGTCGATCTCGAAGCCTGGCCACTCAGCCAGATCTATCCGAACCTGCTGGAGGTTGCGACTTTCGACGGCCGCCTGTGGGGCATCCCGCAGGACGCCGAGGCTCGCCCCTTCTTCTTCTCAAAGCCGCATCTGAAGGCGATCGGCTACACGGACGGACAGATCGAGGCCCTGCCGGCCAAGGTCGAGAGCGGCGAGTACACGCTCTACACCATGCTCGACGACGTGAAGAAAATGCAGGACCAGGGCGTCGTGGAAAAGGGCAAGGGCTTCATGCCGCGCCCGAGCAACGGTACCGACTACTGGCAGTTCTACCAGAGCTTCGGCGGCGAAATGACCGACAAGGACAGCGGCAAGCTGTTGCTCGACCGGCAGGCGCTGACGGACATGTACCAGTTCTTCGTCGATGCCGTCGACAAGGGCGTCGTGCCCTCGACCTATCTCGGCATGGCCTGGGACACTTGGCACGACGCCGTTGCCCACGACAAGGCGGGCGCCTGGCACGGCGGCACCTGGCACAAGGCGGAATGGGAAAGCAAGTGGGGCCTGAAGGACTTTTTCGGCCAGATCCAGTATAGCCTGATTCCCGCCGGCAACGAGCGCGGCCATGCCAATTCCGTCACTCATCCGCTCGTCTATCTGCTGTCGACTGCCGGAACGGACGACGATGCCGCGATTTCGGCCGAGCTGATCTCCATCGCCTCGGAGCCGCGCTTGAACGCCCTGCATGCAGTGAAGTCCGGTCACCTGGCCATCGGCGAAGCGGAAGCCTCCGTACCGCTCTACGCTAACGATCGTTGGGCGACGCTTGCCACCAAGGACTTGCTGCCGCACACGAATTCCATCCCGAACGATCCCGATTTCGGCCTCTACTGGAAGGCGATGTACAAGGGGCTCGAGGCCTCCTGGACGAAGACCTCCTCCGTCGCCGACGCGGTCAAGGCCGTCGAGACGGAAGTCCGCAATGCCCTCGGCGACAAGATCGTCATCCGCTAACCCGTCACCAGCCGGACAGGCCTCGTGCCAGTCCGGCTGGTCTTTCGCTTCCGGTGGTTCATGCGTTCTCCTCGGGTTTTCAAGATAAATCTTCTCGGCCTGGCCTTTCTGGCTCCGGCGCTGATCCTGCTGTTCGGCTTCTTCTTCCTGCCGGTGGTGCTAACCAGCGTGTTCGCCTTTACCAATATGAGCACCGCCACGGGGATCACCGGCGGCTCCTACATCGTCACCGGCAATCTCATCCGCTCGCTCGCAGAACAGGGTCTGGATCCGCTGACTGTCGATGCGCTGGGGCGATCCAGTTATGCGGTCGATCAGCAGGGCCTCGACAGGGCGCGAGCCGCCAATGTCGATCCGAAGCTGCTTTCCGAGATCGAGGCCAGGCTGAAGGGCCGCATCTTTGCCAGTGCGGTCGAGTTCGAACGCGAGCTGAAGGGGTTGCCGTCCCGCCCGACGCGCGTGCGCGACCTGAAGGTCGCTGCCGGCGCGTTCGAACAGTCCGTGCTCAACATCCGCTACGAGAGCCGCAGCGACATCGAGGCCGCGCTGTCTGAGGTGCTGGATCATCCGTCCGGCGACGCGATCGGCCGGATTGCGGAAGCGAGTTATACCGGCTGGACTTGGACGACGGGTAACTTCATCAAGCTCGTTACCACCCCGGATACCTGGCGCATCGTCGTGAACACGGCCTTCTACGTGACGCTGACGCTGGCCTTCAATGTGCTGGTCGGCCTGTTCCTGGCTATCACGACATTTTATCTTCCGCCGGTGGGGGCTGGCTTTTTCAGCGTGCTGTGGCTTTTGCCGCGCATCACGCCGGTCGTCCTCTACGCCGTCCTGTGGAAATGGTTCACCTGGGATGGCGGCTTCGTCTTTAATATCGCCCGCGAGCTTGGCCTGCCCGCCTTCAACTACATGAAAGGATCGGTGCCCAGCGCCTGGACGGTCGTGATCCTCGCCAACGGGTTCATCGGCGCCTCCTTCGGGATGATCCTGTTTTCCGGGTCGCTGAAGGCCATTCCGGTGCAGCAACTATGGGCAAGCGAGGTGGACGGCGCCAGCCGCTGGCAGCAGATCCGCCATATCATCCTGCCTCAGATGCGCTGGCCGATCCTGTTCGTCACCAGCTATCAGACGCTGTCGCTGCTGTCTTCCTATCAGGAAATCTGGCTGACGACGAACGGTGGCCCGGGCAGCACCACGACGGTCTGGGCGCTGGAGGCCTTCAATACCGCGCTCAACAACTATACCGGCAACCTGCAGTACGGCCTCGGCGCTGCCATGGCGCTGGCTCTGGTGACCGTCGGGCTGGTTCTTTCCATCGTCTACCTGCGTCTGTTCCGCTTTGACGACATGATGTCGAAGCCGAAGATCGAGTTCTAGGGGGCCGGGGCATGACACGCAATTTCGCCGCCTGGCCGATCATCCTCATTCTCCTGGTGCTCAGCCTGCCGCTCGTGGTGATGTATCTCTTCCTGGTCATCGATACATTCACCAATGCGCCGGTTGGCTCCATCCTGCCCAATGAATTTACGCTGCAGCACTGGCGCTTCCTGATCGACCCGACGATCACCGGCGATGTATGGAAACCGACGCTGACGACCTTTCTCTTCGCCATCAGCATGGTGGTGATTGTTGTCAGTGTTTCGGCGACCGCTGGTTATGCATTGTCACGGCTCGCTTTGCCGTTCCGGCGCTTCCTGCTCTCCGGCATCCTGGTCATGCATGCCTTCCCGTCGGTCACACTGATCATCGGCGTCTTCCTGGTCCTGCAGTTCGCCGGTCTCTACAATTCGTTGATCGGCGTCGTCCTGGTGAAGTCCAGCCTCATGCTGCCTTTCGGCATCTGGATCATGAAAGGCTTCTACGATGCGGTTCCCTGGGAAATCGAAATGGCCGGCGTGCAGGACGGCGCCAGCCGCTTTACCGTCTGGCGGCGGCTGATCCTGCCACAGGTCAGGCCCGGGCTTCTGTCTCTGGCGATCTTCGCCTTCATCGATGGCTGGAGCGAATACATGCTGCCCCGCATTCTCGCACCTTCCAGCGATTTCGAGGTTTTGTCCGTGTATCTCAACACGGTGTCGGATCCGAATTCCAGTACCTACAACTTCAACATCTTCAAGTCGGTCGGGCTGTTCTACACGCTGCCAATCCTTGCGCTCTTCATCGTCTTCCAGAACCGGCTCATGAATATCTTCGGCGGAGGCACCAAAGGCTAATGCAGATCTCGATCCGCAATTTCACCAAGAAATTCGATGACACGCCCGTCATCGAAAATATGAACCTCACCGTCAACGGCGGGGAGATGCTGGCACTGCTCGGCCCGTCCGGCTGCGGCAAGTCCACCACGCTGTTTGCGATCTGCGGCATTCATCGCATCGACGGGGGACAGATCCTGTTCGGCGATCGCGACGTCAGCACCCTGCCGAGCCAGAAGCGGAATGTCGGCGTCGTGTTCCAGAACTACGCGCTCTATCCGCATATGACGGTTTATGAAAACATCGCGTTTCCGCTCACAGTCCGCAACGATCGGAAGGCGGACATCGACAAGGAAGTGCGGGCTATCGCCAAGCTGACCCACATCTCCGAACTGCTGGAGCGGCGTCCGGGCCAATTGTCGGGCGGCCAGCAGCAACGTGTGGCGCTCGCCCGCGCCCTGATCCGTCGCCCCGACGTGCTTCTCCTCGATGAACCGCTCGCCAATCTCGACGCGAAGCTGCGTCTCGAAATGCGTTCGGAAATCCGCCGCATCCAGCTGGAGACGGGCATTACCGCCGTTCTCGTCACCCACGACCAGGTGGAGGCCATGTCCATGTGCGATCGGATCGCCATCATGAAGGCGGGTGAGATCGTCCAGATCGCCACGCCATCGGAAATGTACAACGACCCGCGCACGGCCTTCGTCGCGGGGTTTCTCGGCAATCCGCCGATCTCCTTCCTCAAGGGCAGGGTGCAGCAGGGGGCTTTTGCGCTGGATGACGGTGGCCTGAAGCTGCCGCTCGCGGCCCTTTCCGGCATCCCGGATGGTACGGCACTGACGCTCGGCATCCGCCCCGAGCATTTCGGCATTGCCGGTGACGTGCCGATCGAAGGCAAGGTGACCTTTGCGGAAACGCAAGGCCGCGAAAACCTCTATGACGTCGTGCTGCCGGATGGTTCCGTGCTGCGCTCGATCCAGCCGGCGCGCAACGACGTGAGGCCCGGAGACAGCGTGCGCTGGAGCCTCGACAGCAAGGCGGCTCTCGTCTTCGCCGAAGACGGCCGGAGGCTCTGATCATGCGGGATTTCAGCGCCCTTTTCCACAAGTTCGACTGGCCGGAAAACAGGGGGAAATTGCCTTTCTGCATCGGCCATCGCGGTGCGAGCGGTCACGAGCGGGAAAACACACTCGCCGCCTTCCGCCGGGCTGCCGAACTCGGCGCCGAGATGTGGGAACTCGACACACAGATGACCGCCGACGGCGTCGTGGTCGTCTCCCATGACGATCATCTGGAACGCGTCTTCCAGAAGGACCTTCACATTTCGAAGATGACCTTCGGGGATCTGCGCGAAGCGATTCCCGACGTGCCGAGCTTCGAGGAAGTGGCAGCCCTCGGCCGCGAGACCGGCTGCGGGCTTTATATCGAACTCAAGCGACCGGGCACCGGCCCGCTCTGCTGGCGGCACCTGAAGGAGATGGGGCAGCGTTTCGCCTGCCTCGGTTCCTTCGATGTCGCCCAGGTGCGCGAGCTGCGCGACATGGGCTGCAACTATCCGCTCTCGGTACTCGTCCGCGTCGGAGTTGATCCGCATGCGCTCGGCGAGCAGTCCGGCGCCGATATCCTGCATCTCTGCTGGGAGCGCGCGAGCGACTCACCGCAGGAATTCGTCACCCGGGAACTGATCGAAAGAGCCTTCGCCGATGGTAAGGAACTGGTGCTCTGGCACGAGGAACGGCCGGATGTACTGAAGGACATCATGGCGCTGCCAGTCCTCGGCATCTGCACCGACCTGCCGGACCTGATGCGCCCGAAGGAAGGAAACGGCCTTTCCCGCGAGCCCCGCCGCGTCACGTCCTTTGACGTGGCGCGCGCGGCGGGCGTTTCCCGTGCCGCCGTGTCGCGCGCCTTCACACCCGATGCCAGCGTCTCGGAAAAGACCCGGCAGAAGGTCTATCAGGCGGCCAAGGAGCTCGGCTACCGGGTGAATTATCTCGCCCGCAGTCTGACCAACAAGCGGTCCGATTTCGTGGGCCTTGTCGCCGCGGGGCTCGACAACCCGTACCGTACCCAGCAGCTCGAACATCTGGCTCGCGCGCTGATCGCCCGCAACTATCGACCGATCCTGCTGCCGACCTCGAAGGAGGCCGATAGTGCGACCGTTATCGGGCAGTTGCTGCATTACTCCGTCTCCGGCGTCATCGTCACCTCCGACGCGCCGCCATCCCATATCTTCGAGGAATGTGCAGTCGAAGGCGTGCCGATCGTCCTAATCAACAAGGGTGAGGACTTCCCCTTCGTCGATCGAGTGGTTTCCGACGATCGTATGTCGGGTTACACGGCCGTCGATCATCTTATCGAAACCGGCGCGAAGAGGCTCGCCGTGATTGCCGGCAAGGCGGTCTCCTACTCATCGCGCCGTCGCGCCGAGGCTTTCCAGAGCCGCTGCACAGGCCTTGGAATCGAGGCGCCACTGATCCCGGTTGCGATCAACGATTACCGGCACGGCCACGAGGCGGCGGAAAAGCTGCTGGACATGGGCATAGACGGCGTCTTCTCCGTCAACGACTACATGGCCTGCGGCGTGCTCGACGGGCTCGCCAAGGCGGGCCGGGGCGACGGATCGGTCAAGGTCATCGGCCACGACGACATTCCCCAGGCAAGCTGGAGCGCCTATGAACTCACCACGTTCCAGCAGCCCTGTGACGTGCAGGCGGAACAGGTGATCGACCTGCTCACCAGCCGCATGTCCGAACCGGATGCCGTCGCGCGGGTGGAATTCACCCCCGTGACGCTGATTAAGAGAAGAAGTGCATAAAAATGTCATTGCAATTCGAGAGTTCATCTCTTCGGGCTCGATGCGAGGCGGCCGCCGCGATCGCGCGGCAGGTCGGCCAAGATACAGCTCGATTTCGGCAGGAGGCGCTGCCGGATGCGTTGGGAATCGAGAACAAGGGACCGCAGGATTTCGTGACGATCGCCGACCGCCGCTCGGAAGAGGCGATCCGCAACGCCCTGCTGGCGGCCTTTCCCGAGGATGCCTTCATGGGAGAGGAGGGGGGCGGGCAATCCGGCGAGAGGGGGACCTGGGTGGTCGATCCGATCGACGGCACGACGAATTTCATTCGCGGCTTCCGCCATTGGGGCGTGTCGATCGCCTTCGTTGCCGGCAGCGAGATCCTGATCGGCGCCATCTACGATGCAGCGCAGGACAAGGTGTTCCACGCGATCCGCGGGGAGGGCGCCTTCAAGGAAGGCCAGCCGATCGCAGCCGCGAAGACTGTGGACCCGGCCCAGGCAATCGCTGTTCTCGGCCACTCGCGCCGTACCGATTTTGAGGATTACCTCTCCGTCTCGCGCCGGCTCTACGAGCGCGGCATCGATTACCGCCGAATGGGGGCGGCGGCGATCGGCCTCATCCGTGTCGCGGAAGGCATTTCGGACCTCTATTACGAGCGGCACCTCTCGGCCTGGGACATGCTGGCCGGCGCACTGATCGCAAAGGAAGCCGGCGCGACAGTCGCCGTGCCGCCGCTCGACCGGCTGCTTCACCGCGGCGGGCCGGTGGTCGCCTTTGCACCCGGTCTCGGGAACGAATTCTCCTTCCTGATCGAGATGGAAGGGCTTTCGGCGGCACAGCAGGACGGGCGAGCCTGATCAGGCGGCTATGGCCTGGTTCCAGACAAGTGGAGCCAGTTCTTCGCGAAACGCGAAGCGGACCAGATGGGATTCGATTACCTCTTTTGTCCGCGAGAGCTGCTCCTCGTCGGGCGCGGTGGCCGTCACCGTCAGGCTCGCGTCATCCGCATCGAGAATGCCCTTGCCCATCGCAAACGTGCATTCGCCGTGTGTCGGGGTAAAGCTTACCTCGATCTTGTGGGCGAAATGTTTGCAGAGCTGCTGGAGATATTTCGAACCCTGTTCGGTTTTCACGGCGGCAGTCGCCTGAAGCATTGGATCTCCTTTACATGATTTTTCTTCTCCACTTATAGGCGGTGGCGTAGTGCCTGTCATCTCCTGAGCCGATCACGAAATCCGGATGGCTTGACCGGCGCTATCCCGAGGTCGGATTATAAGAAAAGAGCCCTATCCGGGTTCCCGTCACCTCTGCTAAGTGAAGTTCATGCCATCTGACGACCGAAAGAAAAGCCGTGTCACGCTTCTCGATGTGGCGCGGCATGCCAATGTCTCGCGCGCCACCGCTTCGCTCGTGATCCGCAAGAGCCCGCTGGTCGGGGCTGAAACGCGGGTACGCGTCGAAGCCGCGATGCGAGAGCTCGGCTATGTCTACAATATGGGGGCGGCGCGGCTTCGTGCGGAACGCAGCCACACGGTCGGCGTGGTCGTCCCGAATCTCACCAATCCGTTCTTTGCGGAACTCCTGTCCGGCATCGAGGCCGTGATCGATTCAGCCGGCATGGTCGTGATCCTGGCAAACAGCGGCGATCTTGTCGAACGGCAGGACATGGTCATGCGCCGCATGCGCGAACACGGCGTCGACGGCGTCATTCTCTGCCCGGCGGCGGATACTGCGCCGGAATTCGTCGAACGTGTCGGTGAATGGAACCTGCCGCTTGTGCAGGTGCTTCGTCATGTTTCGGAAGATGTCGATTATGCCGGGGTGGATTATGCCGCAGGCATGCGGCAGGCGGTGGATTACCTTGCGTCCCTCGGCCATCGCAAGATTGCCTTTGCTGTCCACGGGCCGGTCCATTCAGCCTATCTGGAGCGTATCGAAGGCTTCCGCGAGGCCATGGTCTCACGCGGTTTCGATCCGGGCATGATCATCCGGGTTCCATACCAGACGGCAAGAATTCCCGCTTCGGCTCACTTGCTCTTCGACAAGGGAGAAGAGCCGACGGCGGTCATCTGTTTCAACGACGTCGTGGCGCTCGGCCTGTCAGCCGGGCTTCACGACCTCGGGCGGGAAGTGGGTGAGAATTTTTCGCTGGTCGGTTTCGATGACGTGGCGGAAGCCGAGGTGATGCGTCCGCGCCTCACGTCCGTCTCCACCGGCCCGGTGACGATCGGTGAGAACGCCGCCCGGCTTCTGCTCGACCGTCTCATCGATCCGATGCTCCCACCCCGCAGGGTTGTGAAGGAAACGCAGCTTCATATCCGCCAGTCCTGTGCACCGCTTGCCGTTACCACCCTATAATAAACACCCACGGGTGGTTGACGCCCGTTGAAAAAGCTTTTAGATCGATCTAAATGAGCGTGCGCCACAGAGGAGCGGAGCCCGTTCGACAATGATTGGGGAGGTCCCAAGTTGTACAATTTCAACTTCGAGCCCGTGTTCGTGGGCTTCGATCAGCTCTTGCTCGGCGCCTGGCTGACGATCCAGCTCTCCTGCGCGGCGATGATTCTCGGCCTGATCGTCTCGGTTCTGTGTGCGGCCGGCAAGACTTCCGGGATTGCGCCGCTGCGCTGGCTGATCGATGCCTATATCGAGGTCATCCGCAACACGCCCTTCCTCGTGCAGATCTTCTTTATCTTCTTCGGCCTGCCATCGCTCGGCCTGCGCCTGACGCCGAACAGCGCGGCGCTTCTGGCGCTTGTCGTCAATTTCGGCGCCTACGGCACCGAGATCATTCGAGCCGGCATTGAATCGATCCAGAAAGGGCAGGTTGAGGCGGGCACGGCACTCGGTCTCTCCAAGCTGCAGATCTTCCGCTACATCATCATGAAGCCGGCGCTGCGCACCGTCTATCCCGCGCTGACCAGCCAGTTCATCTACCTGATGCTGACCTCCAGCGTCGTTTCGGCAATCTCGGCGGACGACCTCGCAGCCGCCGGCAACGACCTGCAATCGGCGACCTTCGCGAGCTTCGAGGTCTATATCGTCGTCACGCTGATCTATCTCGCCATGTCCGTCGGTTTCTCTGCGATCTTTTCGGCGATCGAGAAGGCCGCCTTCAAATATCCGTTGAGCCGGTAGGGGTAGGATATGCTGATCAGACCTTTCGGCTGGAACGAATTCTGGATCATCGTCATCGCGGCGCAATGGACGATCGCGCTCTCGGCGATCGCCTTTGCCGGCGGCGGAATCGGCGGCCTCGTTATCGCACTGGTGCGTGTCTCCGATTCCAAATGGCCGCGTCTCGTCGCAACGGGCTTCATCCGCGTCTTCCAGGGCACGCCGCTGCTGATGCAGCTTTTCCTGGTCTTCTTCGGGCTCAATATCTTTGGCCTCGGCATCAACCCTTGGGTTGCCGCTGCAATCGCCTTCACGCTGCATGCGAGTGCATTTCTGGGCGAAATCTGGCGCGGCTGCATCGAGGCAGTGCCGCCCGGACAACGGGAAGCGGCGACGGCGTTGGGCCTACGCTACTACAACCGCATGCGCTACATCATCCTGCCGCAGGCTTCCCGCATCGCAGTGGCGCCCACGGTCGGCTTCCTGGTGCAGCTCATCAAGGGCACATCGCTTGCGGCGATCATCGGCTTTACCGAGCTCACCCGCCAGGGTCAGATCATCAACAACGCGACCTTCAGTCCGTTCCTCGTTTTCGGGACGGTCGCCGCGGTCTATTTCGTGCTGTGCTGGCCGCTTTCGGTGCTCGCGCGGCGCATGGAAACCAGATTTTCCCGGGCGACGACACGCTGACGGGACCCAAGCCGGAGGGAGGAAGCCGGCATAACAGAAAGGGTAGGAAAAATGAACATTTCCAGACGCATGGTAGTGGCCGCGATCGGTGCAGGCCTGATGGTGGGCGCGATGGCTTCGACGGCCGCGGCGCAAACCGTCGAAAGCATCAAGGCTGCAGGAACGATCAAGATCGGCATGCTGGTCGACTTCCCGCCCTTCGGCATCATGAACACCAGCAACGAGCCGGACGGTTATGACGCCGACGTCGCCAAACTGCTCGCCAAGGAATGGGGCGTGAAGCTGCAGATCGTTCCGGTCACCGGCCCGAACCGCATCCCCTACCTGCAGAGCAACCAGGTCGACCTGCTCGTCGCCTCGCTCGGCATCACCGAGGAGCGCGCCAAGAGCGTCGATTTCTCCGAACCCTATGCCGGTATCTCGATCGGCGTCTTCGGAGCCAAGGACACTGCCGTTTCCAAACCGGAGGACCTTTCCGGCAAGACGATCGGTGTTGCCCGCGCCTCGACGCAGGATACAGGGGTGACGAAGATCGCGCCAAAGGATGCCAAGATCCAGCGTTTCGATGACGACGCCAGCGCCGTGCAGGCCCTGCTGTCCGGTCAGGTGGAGTTGATCGGTGTATCGAACGTCGTCGCCGCTCAGATCGAGGCTGCCGCTCCGGGCCGTTTCGAACAGAAGCTTCAGCTCAGCCAGCAGGTGCAGGGCATTGCGGTGCGCAAGGGCTCGGCTGAGCTGTTGACGGCTGTCAACACCTTCATCGACAAGGTCAAGGCCGATGGCGAACTCAGCAAGATTCATGAGAAATGGCTCGGCACGCCGCTGCCGGATTTCGTCGCCAACGCCAAGAAGTAAAAAGTAGGGATTGAAGGGAGTTCCTCGCATGAATGAGGTTACAGCAAACGCATCGGCCGCGGCCAGGCGGGGAGCTTCCGATCTGGCTGTGAGCATGGAAGGCGTCAACAAGTGGTATGGCGGCTTCCACGCGCTGAAGGATATCGAGCTTTCGGTCAACCGGGGTGAACGGATCGTCATCTGCGGCCCGTCCGGTTCCGGCAAGTCGACCCTCATCCGCTGCATCAATCAGCTCGAGACGATCCAGAAGGGCCGGATTGTCGTGGACGGTCACGATCTCACCGCCGGCGGAAAGAATGTCGATATCGTTCGGCAGGAGACCGGCATGGTCTTCCAGCAGTTCAATCTTTTTCCCCATATGACGGTCCTGGAAAACTGCACGCTGGCGCCGATGAAGGTGCGCGGCATTTCCCGCGCGGATGCGGAAAAGACCGCCCGCAAATACCTGGAACGGGTGCATATTCCGGAGCAGGCGGAGAAATATCCGGCCCAGCTTTCCGGCGGCCAGCAGCAGCGTGTGGCGATCGCCCGCGCGCTCTGCATGAACCCAAAGATCATGCTCTTCGATGAGCCCACCTCCGCGCTCGACCCGGAAATGGTCAAGGAAGTGCTCGACACGATGATCGACCTCGCGAAAGAGGGCATGACCATGCTCTGCGTCACGCACGAGATGGGTTTCGCCCGCCAGGTCGCCGACCGGGTGATCTTCATGGACCGCGGCGAAATCCTCGAAATGGGCACGCCGGACGAGTTCTTCGGCAACCCGAAGAACGAGCGTCTCAAGACCTTCCTCGGCCAGATTTCCTGAGCCGCAGCCATTCAAGATACGGAGTTCCGGACGTGAAACCAGATATCCTGCTCGTAGAACCGATGATGCAATTCATCGAGGATCAGCTCGACGCGGCCTACACGGTGCACCGGATGTACGATCCGGCACAGAAGGCGGCGCTGGAAGCGGCACTGCCGAAGATCCGCGCGGTCGCGACCGGCGGCGGCACCGGACTTTCCAACGATTGGATCGAGAAGCTGCCTTCGCTCGGCGTCATCGCCATCAACGGCGTCGGAACCGACAAGGTCGATCTGAAATTTGCCCGCAGCCGCAATATCGACGTGACCACGACGCCCGGCGTGCTGACCGACGATGTCGCCGATCTGGGCATCGCGCTGATGCTCGGCGTGCTGCGCCATATTGCCAGGGGTGACGCCTTCGTGCGCGAGGGAAAGTGGGGCAAGGAGGCTTTCCCGCTTGGCACAAGCCCGAAAGGCAAGCGGGTCGGCATTCTCGGCCTCGGCCAGATCGGCAAGGCCTTCGGCCGCCGCGCCGAAGCCTTCGGCATGGACGTGCGCTACTGGAACCGCTCAGCCGTCACTGACACGACCTGGAAATCCTGCGCCTCGCCGGTGGCGCTGGCGGAAGACAGCGACGTGCTCTGCGTCATCGTCGCGGCGAATGACGAGACCCAGAACATTGTCAATGCCGAGGTCCTGAAGGCTTTGGGACCGAAGGGTATTCTGATCAATATCGCGCGCGGCAGCGTTGTCGACGAGGACGCGCTGCTCGCAGCGCTGAACGATGGCACGATTGCCGCCGCCGGTCTCGACGTCTACCTCAATGAACCGCGTATTCGCGAAGACTTCTTCACAGCCCCGAATACCGTGCTGATGCCGCATCAGGGCAGCGCAACCTATGAGACGCGGGTCGCCATGGGCAATCTCGTGCTTGCCAATATCGCTGCCCACTTCGCCGGCGAAAAGCCGCCGACCACCGTGAACTGAGCCGGAGACATACGATGATCATCCGACAGGCCTTTTTTGAAGGCACGATCCATGCCGGCAAGGAAGAAGAGTTCAAGGCCTACGTCGCCGATAGGCTGATGCCGCTGTGGCTTTCCTTTCCCGGCGTGAGGGAGGTTCGCGTGCTCTACAATATCGAGCGGGACGAAGGAGCGCCGTCCTATCCCATGGTGCTATCCACCATGTATGACAGCCGCGAGGCGCTCGCTACCGCGCTCGAATCCCCGGTGCGCTATGAAAGCCGGGAAGTGACCAAGGGCCTGCTCGAAATGTTCGACGGCCGCATTCATCACCACGTTTTCGACCTCGCCCTGAACTGAACACCGGCGCGCCGCCTTCCACGCCGGTTATGAGGCAAGAGGAGGGAAGCCGCCTGAGGCGACCCTCGGTTACAAAACGGTACGCACCCGCCAGAGTTCGGGGAAAAGCTCCACCTCCAGCATCTTCTTCAGATAGTGGGTGCCGGATGTGCCGCCCGTCCCGCGCTTGAAACCGATCACACGCTCGACCGTGGTGACGTGGTTGAAGCGCCATCGGCGGAAATAATCCTCGAAGTCGACGAGCTTTTCCGCAAGCTCGTAGAGTTCCCAATATCGGCCGGGAGCGCTGTAGACCACCCTCCAGGCCTCCAGCACCTTCTGGTTCTCGCCGCGCGTCATGCGCCAGTCCGTGCGAGCCCCATCCTCGCCGATATCGAAACCGCGCCGGGCAAGCAGCATCAGCGCTTCGTCATAAAGGCTTGGCTGTGCGAGGATGCCTTCCAGCATGGCGATGATTTCCGGCCGGTGCGAATGCGGACCGAGCATTGCAAGGTTGCGGTTGCCGGCCAGGAATTCGATCGCGCGATACTGATAGGACTGGAAACCAGAGGATTTACCGAGCGAAGCGCGGAATTCGGTGTATTCGCTGGGCGTCATGGTGCGCAGCACGTCCCAGGCATTATTGAGCTGTTCGAAGATGCGGGCGACACGCGTGAGCATCTTGAAGGCCGGCTGAGGATCGTCGCCGCGGATCGCGGCGATTGCCGACGTGATCTCGTGGATTGCAAGCTTCATCCACAGCTCCGAAGTCTGGTGCTGGATGATGAAGAGCAGTTCGTCATGCGCCCCGGAAATCGGCTTCTGCGCATTGAGCACTTCCCCGAGGTGCAGATAGTCGGAATAGGACATCTGTTCGCGGAAGGACATTTCCGCGCCGTCCTCGACAGGATCGTAAGGTTTGGTGCTCATATGCGCGGCATCTCTTGTGTCTGGCGGTTCCAGGTCCCCTTGTGCCGGAGGTTTCGGCAAATATCCACCGCTTTGATCGACGGGCTGGGTCACTGCATTGACTAGTCATCTGACCATGCCGGCAAAACTGCCTATATTTTGGGCTGACATGGGGCTTGTATAAAAAATCACTCCATGTATGATTTTCCAAATCGAAAATTATTTTCCAAACCGATAACGCAGAGGGGTTGAGATAAATGTCACCGATGGTTTCCTTGATGCGTATGGCCGCATTTGTGACGGGCATCGCGCTGCCGGTTTTCGCCAACGCGCAGGAGAAGCTCGTCATCTCGGACTGGGGCTATGCCAATGATTTCCTCGTTCCGAAGGTCTACGAGCCTTTCGAAAAGGCCAACAATGTCAAGATCGTCATCGAGACGGGCGGGGCACCGGAGCGCCTGAACAAGGCCCGCATCCGCGGCGGTGTCGATATCATCTACCTGACCGACAAATTCTCCCAGATCGGCATCGACCAGGGGGCCTTCGACAAGATCGACGCCTCCAAACTCGCGAACTTCGATGAACTCTACGACGCCGCCAAGCACCCGCAGGGCGATTACGGCCCGGCTGTCACCTTTGGCCGCTATGGCATTGTCTACGACAAGACGCGCACCGCTACACCGATCACATCCTGGTGCGACCTGTGGCGGCCGGATTTCAAGGGCGCGATCGCCATGCCTGGCTTCAACACGACGGGCGGCCCGTCTGTCGTCATGATGGCCGCGAAATGCGCTGGCACCGATGCCTTCAACGACCCTGATGCAGCCTTCAAGAAGATGGCGGAGCTGAAGCCGAACATCGTCAAGACCTTCAGCTCCGGTTCGGAGCTCACCAACCTGCTCTCCACCGGCGAGGCCTTTATCGGACTCGCTCAGGACTATGCCTTCCCGGCGATCAAGGCCGCCAATGCGAATATCGGCTGGGCCGAGCTGAAGGAAGGCGACTTCGCCATGATGAACACGATCAACATTCCGGCCAATTCGAAGAACAAGGAGCTGGCGCTGAAGTTCATCGACTGGCAGCTCAGCAAGGACATCCAGCAGATCTCCTCGATTGCCCTCGGTGGCGGCCAGGGCCCCGTCAACAAGAATGTCGAACTGACGCCCGAACAGGCCTCGCGACTGGTTTATGGCGAAAAGGCGGTCACGAGCATGCAGACCAATCCGTATGAGAAGCTGCTCACGGTCAATGCCGACTGGGAAAGCCGCTGGAACACGGTGTTCGGGCAGTAATTTGTCACACAGTCCGTCAATCACCCGGCGTCTTGGCGCCATCGGGCCATGGGCGCTGGTTCTGCCGGCGTCCCTGGCACTGCTGCTGCTGCTCGTTCTTCCCGTCGCCGGCACGCTGATGGAGAGCTTCGGCAATCCGAAGGGGATCTGGGAGAATTACCGGCTCTTCTTTTCCAGCAGCTATAACCGCGCCGTTCTGATCCGCAGTTTCTGGATCGCGCTCCAGGCAACTGCCGTGTCGCTCGTCGCCGGCTTCTTCGGCGCCTACATGATCGCCAATTCCCGCCCGGGCCTGAAGCGGGTGCTGCTGATCGTCTCGGTCTTCCCGCTTCTGACCGGTGTCGTCGTGCGCTCCTTTTCCTGGATGGCGATCCTCGGCCGCAACGGCATCGTCAATACCGCGCTCATACAGCTTGGCCTGATCGACCAGCCTCTCAGCCTGCTTTTCACGCAGGGTGCGGTGATCGTGGGCCTCGCCTATCTCTTCACGCCGCTGATGATCCTGTCGCTTGTCGGCGTACTCGAAACAATCGAGGACGACCTTTATCTCGCCGCCGAATCCCTTGGCGCCAGCCCTTTCGGCGTCTTCCGCCAGGTCACGCTGCCGCTGGCGGTGCCGGGCATGATCGTCGGCTCCGTGCTCGTTTTCACCGGCAGCCTCGCGACCTTCGTCACGCCGCGGCTTCTCGGCGGCGAGCAGCAGATGACGCTGGCGACGCTCCTTTACCAGAAGGCCATGATTTCCTTCGACTGGGAGGCGGCCAATACCATCGCCGCGATCATGATGGCCGTCACCATTCTCTGCGTTTTCCTGATGGGCTGGCTCGTCCGGCGCGCCACATCCGCGAGGGTTGCGCAATGAACCGCCGCAAGCTCCACCCGCTGATGCACCTCGCCGGCTGGCTGGTGATGCTGTTCCTCATCGGCCCCGTGGTAATCGTGCTCGGCACCTCGGTCAGCGACACCACCTATCTCGCCTTTCCGCCGAAAGGACTGACGCTGCGCTGGTTCGAAAACGTCTTCGCCCAGGACAGTTTTCTGTCGACCTTCGCCATCTCCATGCAGGTCGCGGCGGGCGGTACGCTGCTGGCGCTGATGCTCGGTCTTGCGGCGGCCTATGCGCTCGCCCGCTACCGCACCACGATCCCGGCCTGGTACGGCTCGGTCTTCTTCCTGCCCTTCTTCATCCCGGAAATCGTCTTCGGCTTTTCGCTTTTGAAAACCCTGATCGTGCTATTCGAGCTTCCGGTCATGCCGTCACTCATCCTCGGCCATGCAATCCTCTGCCTGCCCTATATGGTGCGGGTCATCGGCGCGAGCCTTGCAAGCTTCGACTTCTCGATCAAGGAGGCGGCCGTCAGCCTCGGCATGCATCCGGTGCGCGCCTTCTGGACGATCGTGCTGCCCAATATCCGCTCCGGCATGATTGCCGGCGTGGTGCTCGCCTTCATCACCTCGCTGAACGACATGGCGGTGGCACTGTTCCTGACGGGGCCTGGAATTTCGACGCTGCCGATCGAGGTCTTCACCTATGTCGAGCAGTTCTTCGACCCGACGGTCAGCGCGGTTTCGGTGCTTCTGATGGCGGTCACCACCATCGTCATGATCCTGATCGAGCGCAGCCTCGGGCTGTCCCAGACCATCAAATAGGAGCCGAAATGGCCGATCACGCCGTTACATTGGATAATGTCGTTGCCCATTATGGCCGCACCCAGGTCCTGCACGGACTGAACCTTTCCGTCGGCGAAGGCGAACTGGTCTCGCTGCTCGGCGCCAGCGGCTGCGGCAAGACGACGACGCTGAGGCTGCTCGCCGGCTTCATCCAGCCGACCAGCGGCGCCATCACCGTCGCCGGGCGCGACGTCACCGGCCTTCCTCCCCACAAGCGGGATGCCGGCATCGTCTTCCAGAACTATGCTCTGTTTCCGCATCTTACGGTCGCGGACAATGTCGGTTTCGGGCTCAAGCAGCGCAAGGTGCCGGTCGCCGAGCGCGAGGCTCGCGTCAAGGCCATGCTCGCTCGCGTCGGCCTTGCCGACTATGCCGACCGCTTGCCGGCCGCGTTATCAGGCGGCCAGCGTCAGCGCGTGGCGCTCGCTCGGGCACTGGCGATCGACCCACCGCTTCTGATGTTCGACGAGCCGCTCTCCAACCTCGATGCCAAGCTTCGGATCGACATGCGCGTCGAGATCCGCGAATTGCAGCGCGCCAACCGCCGCACCGCGATCTACGTCACCCATGACCAGGAAGAGGCCTTTTCGATCTCCGACCGCGTGGCAATCATGCATGCCGGCCGGATCGTCCAGCTCGACACGCCGGAAGTCCTCTACACCCGCCCGGTCAATGCCTTCGTGGCGCGTTTCGTCGGCTTCGACAATCTGCTGCCCATGACCGTGATCGCCCGCAACGGTGACGCAGTCACCGTGGAGACGGTCGGCGGCACGCGCCTGGCGCTATCGCAGGGTATGACCGGTCCGCTCCCCGATCGCTTCCTGGTCGGCGCCCGGCCGGAAGGGCTGGAAATCGTTTCCATGGGGCCGGAAACGATCCCGGGCAAGACGCATACGCGTTCCTATCTCGGCCGCGCCTACCAGTACAAGGTTGATACCGCGATGGGCGTACTCACCGCCAACGCGCCACTTGCCCACGACCACGGGCAGGACAGCGCCGTTGGTCTGAGGCTGAATTTCGAACATTGCTGCATCCTGCCGTACGAGGAGAACTGACCATGGCACGCTCGATGGTGGTCGCGGCCGCGCAGATGGGGCCGATCGCAAGACAGGACAGCCGTAAACAGGTCGTCGCGCGGTTGATCGCGCTTTTGCAGGAAGCGGCGGCCCGCGGCGCCGAACTGGTGGTCTTTCCCGAACTGACGCTGACGACCTTCTTTCCCCGCTGGCATCTGACCGATTCCGCCGAGATCGATGCCTTCTTCGAGCGCGAAATGCCCGGACCGGAAACGCTGCCGCTCTTCGAGGAGGCGAAACGCTTGCAAGTGGGCTTCTATCTCGGCTACGCGGAGCTTGCCGTCGAAGAGGGCAGGACCCGTCGCTACAATACTGCCATCCTCGTCGACCGGGCCGGTGCGATCGTCGGCAAGTATCGCAAGGTCCATTTGCCGGGCTGGGACAGGCCGCAGCCGGACCTTCAAGCCCAGCATCTTGAAAAATACTATTTCGAGCCCGGCAATTACGGCTTCCGCGTCTGGAAAACCATGGGCGCGACGATCGGCATGTGCATCTGCAACGACCGGCGCTGGCCCGAGACCTACCGGGTGATGGCGCTGAAAGGTGCCGAGATGATCCTGGTCGGCTACAATACGCCCGATGACCATACCGGCAATTTCGATTTCGACAGCCTGACGCTGTTCCACAACCAGTTGTCCCTGCAGGCGGGCGCCTACCAGAACTCGACCTGGGTGGTCGCCACGGCCAAGGCGGGACTGGAGGAGGGCTCGAACCTGATCGGCCAGTCGATGATTGTCGCACCGTCCGGCCAGATCGCGGCGATGGCGACTTCCACGGAGGATGAAGTTGTCGTGGCAAAGTGCCATCTCGATATGGCAACGCTCTACCGCAAGACGATCTTCGATTTCGCACGCCATCGCGAGCCGGACCATTATCGCCTGATCGTCGAAACCAGGGGGCCGATTGCGGGCGCAGAGAACGAGACTTGAAAACGGGAGGGAGGAACCCGGAATGAATGATCCAGGACAACATGCGGCGCCGACAACCGACGATGCAGCCGCCGTCGCGCGTATTCTGTCGGACCTCAGGAAGGCGAACAGCTGGACGCTGTCCGAGGTTTCCAGGCGAACCGGCGTCTCCATCTCGACGCTGTCCAAGATCGAAAACGGCCAGAGCCGTCCCGCCTACAGCGTGCTCACTCGGCTCGCCTCCGGCCTCGACATCGATTTTGCCGACCTGCTCGGCGGAGAGCCGCCGCAGGGGCGCTTTTCCGGCGCCGCCCGCGCCATCACGCGCGCGGGCAGGGGCAAGCATTTCGGCAGCGAGATGGGGCTTTACGAAATGCTGGCGACCGATCTTGCTGCCAAGTCGCTGCAGCCCATGGTCATCGATATCCAGCCGCGTGACGACGACAGTCCGAGCGTCAGGAGCGCCCATTCCGGCGAGGAATTCGTTTATGTGCTAGAAGGCGATGTCGTTTTCGAGATGAATCCTTATGCGCCCGTTGTGCTCGCAGCCGGCGATTCCGCCTATTTCGACGCGGCGATGGATCACGGTTTCTATGCGGTCGGCCCGAAACCCGGCCGCATCCTCTCCATCTGTTTTGCCGGTTCGGCACCGAAGCCGACGGAAAGCCTGGAAGCAAAATGATAAACGCGAAATCCGAAGTCCTTATCCGCCAGAAGCTGACGCTCGTCGCCCTCGGCAAGGCCCCCGCCGATCGCATCCTGCGCGTCGGCAGGCTGCTCGATACGGCAACCCGCACCTGGGCCGAGAACCAGGAAATCGTCATCAAGGGCGATCGCATTGCCTATGTCGGCCCGGCCGGTTCCTGGCCGGGAACCGCCGATGCCATCGTGGACCGGCCGTCGCTGATGGCCATCCCAGGGCTCGGCGAAGTGCACAAGCATATCGAAAGCTCGCACCTGACGCCCGAATGGGAGGCGGCCCTGGTCATGCCGCGCGGCAATACGTGGACATGCGAGGCAAGCCACGAATTTTCCAATGTGCGCGGCTCCCGCACACTCGAATTCTGGATGGCTGCGCGCCAGCACGGCTCGCCGCTCAAGATCTTTCCTCTGCCCGGCTCGGCAGTGCCGCCGACAGCCTATGAACATGGCGGCGGCTGGTTCGGCTATGATGAACAAAAGGCTTTCCTGAAAGACAGCCTGATGGTCGCCGGGTTGGATGAGGTCATGGACTGGCCGGCCGTGTGGAATCCCGAGAACGCATCGCATGCGCGGCTGTGGGGCATGATCGAGGCAACGTTCGAGGCGCGCGGCGTGGTCGAGGGCCATGCCGCCGGACTGAGGGACTTGCCGACCATCAACGCTTTCGCGGCCGCCGGTCTCGCCTCCGACCATGAAGCATGGACCGCCGAGGAGTTCTGGGACAAGCTCTCCCATGGACTCTTCATGGAACTTCGTCCGCATTCGATGCCCGACGTCATCAAGGGCCTGCTTCAACGCGGCCTTTCCGACTGGTCGCAGATCGCCTTTGCAACCGACGACCGCAGCGCTTCCGAAACCCTGCAGAAGGGCGCGACCGACTACAATGTCCGCCTCGCCATCCAGTCCGGCCTTGCACCGGAAATCGCCATCCAGTGTGTCACCATCAACCCGGCACGGCACATGCGCCTGACCCCCTGGGTCGGTTCGATCGCTCCCGGTCGCTTCGCTGATATCGTGCTGCTCTCGGACCTCGAGAACTTCGAGATCGCCGAAGTCTGGGCCGACGGCAGGCAGGTCTCCGAGGGCAAGCGTTACATCCTCGATGTGCCACAGATCGACTGGCCGGAATGGGCACGCAATACGGTGCAGATCGGTGGCGAGCTCACGGCCGCGGATTTCGCGATCGAGGCTCCCGCCGGCCGTACCACGATGATGGCGGCCGTATTGCGGCCCTTCCATTGGGAAGACAGTTTCCTCACCTACGAACTGCCGGTGGAAGAGGGGAGGGTTCAGCGCGATACGGGCCGAAACATCACCAAGTTCGCCATCGTCGACCGCTTTTCCGGCAAGAAGTCGCTGTCGAAAATGTTCTGGGCAGGAACCGGGCCGCGCACGCCCGATTGCGCGCTAGCAAGTTCCCTCGCCCATGACAAGCACAATGTCTGGTGCGTCGGCTCCTCCGACGAGGCCATGGCGATGGCCGTCAATGCGCTTGCGGAAATCGGCGGCGGCTGGGCTCTCGTGCGGGACAACAAGGTCGTCGCTACGGTGCGCTACGAAGTGGCCGGGCTGATGTCGTCCCGTTCGGCGGAAGACCTGGACGCCGACATGCAGCGTCTTTATGCCGAGGGCGACAAGATCGACTGGATGTTCGAGCCCTCGTCGTCGCCGCGTTGGTGGGCAGGCTTTCCCGAGCGGCTGGCCTTCGCCACGCTTACCTGCGCGCCCTGGCGCTGGGTACTGGTGGCGCCTTCCGACGACGTGCCGCAAGGCCTTGTCAATGTCGCCACCGGCGAAACCCATCCGATTGTCTGGTGAGGAGGGCGCCATGCACGACCCATTGAATGTTTCAGCCGATGGGACGCGGAAAGCCTTTGCCGGCGCTGAAGACCTGCAAACACCCTGCGTCGTGGTCGATGAACCGCGGCTCGACGCCAATATCGCCCGCATGCAGTCGATCGTTGGTAACCGGGTGGAACTGCATCCGCATATCAAGACGCACAAATCGGTGGCGATCGCCCGACGACAGCTTGCGGCCGGAGCCCGCGGCATCACTGCCTCTCATGCCGCCGAAGCCGCCGTTTTCATCCGGGCGGGCATTTCGCCGGTCACCGTCGCCTATCCGATGATCACGCCGGGGCAAGTCGCGGGCCTCCTGAAGCTCGCGGCCGATCGCGATGCGGAATTGCGCTTCATCGTGGATAGCAGCTTCGGGCTTGATGTCCTGGAACAGGCCGCGGTCGAGACGGGCAGGGCAGGCGGCGTATTCCTCAAGGTCGATGTCGGTCTGCACCGCTGCGGTGTCGATCCGGAGAACTCCGAAAGCCTCGTGCTGGCGGACAGATTGGCACGCTCGAAGCACCGCTTCATGGGGCTACTCTCCCATGCCGGACACGCCTATGGCGCCGGCAATCCGGACGGCGTCCGCAAGGTAGCGGCTGACGAACGCGAGACGCTGCTGCGCTTCCGCGAGGCCTTGCGTGGCAGGGGGATCGACGTGCCGCGCATCTCGATCGGCAGTACCCCGACGATGCTCTGCAATGACGGCTTCGAGGGCATCGACGAAGCCCGGCCCGGCAATTACGTCTTCCTCGATCTCACCGCCGTCAGGCTCGGAATCGCCACGCGCTCGGAGATTGCGCTGGCGGTCGCGACAACGATCATTTCGGCCAATCGCGACGTCTATATCATCGATGCCGGCTCGAAGACGCTGAGTTCCGATCTCGGTCCCCACAGCGTCGGTACCGGCACTGCCTTTGGGGAAGCCTGGTCGGATGAGCTTGAAACACCGTTGATCGTCACGCGGCTCTCCGAGGAGCACGGCATGGTCGCGCGCGGCGCGACCGATCTTGCGATCGGTGACCGGCTGCTCATCTATCCGAACCACTCCTGCGTCGTCGTCAACCTGGCTGCCGGCCTGCACCTTGTCGGCGGAGGAGAACAGCGTCGGCTGGCCATTGATGCCGCCGATAACCGCATACGCGCACAAGGCGAAGGCGAAGATCGGGATTAGCGTTCGAGGTCTATCGGAACAGAACGGCAGACCATTTCGATAAGCGGGACAGGCGCTGGTTCAGAGTGGAGAGGTGGAGGTTCGGCAATCCGCCGCGGCCGAACCTCCGCGCGGCCGGGTTCTCTAGCCCGTCAGGCCGCGATA
Source organism: Neorhizobium phenanthreniclasticum (assembly GCF_040066075.1). Taxonomy (NCBI): domain Bacteria; kingdom Pseudomonadati; phylum Pseudomonadota; class Alphaproteobacteria; order Hyphomicrobiales; family Rhizobiaceae; genus Neorhizobium; species Neorhizobium phenanthreniclasticum. The sequence goes on along the minus strand of NZ_JBEAAL010000029.1, from coordinate 15,719 downwards.
GATGGCGGGCAAGGCCGCCGGCAGTTTCGAAATGTTTCCGACAACCGCATAGCCGTTGCGGCCGAACATCGTCGGCAGATAGGATTTTGCGTCCTGGTCCACCGTCACGGCGAATACGTTTACACCCTGGCGACGCGCTTCCTGCACGGCGCGGCGACTATCCTCCAGCGCGAAACGGCCCTCGTAGTGATCGATGTCGTTCGGCTTGCCGTCGGTCAGGACGAGAAGCAGGCGCGTCCGGTTGGGGCGTTTTGCCAGTTCGGCGGTCGCATGTCTCATGGCGGCTCCAAGACGTGTGTAATATCCGGGCTTCAGCCCGGCGATACGATCCTCGACACCCGGAGAAAGCCGCTCATCGAACCCTTTCACGGTCTCGACCCGCACCCAGGAGCGGCGCCGCGACGTGAAGGTCAGGATGGAGTGATCCGTGTCGCAGCCGGTCAAACCTTGCGAGAGGACGAGAAGCGCTTCCTTCTCGACGTCCAGGACCCGCCGGTTGTCGATCCATGCGTCGGTGGAAAGGGAGACGTCGACGAGTATGGTGACCGTAAGATCGGGGTTGCGCGGCTGGCTCGTGATGTGAATGCGGTCCGTGCCCTGTCCACCGGCCACGAGGTCGGTCCGGCGCCGGACAACCGCATCGAGATCGAGCTCCGCTCCGTCAAGCTGTGATTTGAGGAGTTCCTGGCGAGGGCGCAGGATCTCGAACTGCTTGCGCACCTTTCTGACCAACGCCTTCGTGTCGTTCGACATGGAAAGGCGATCGCCGGAGACCGCCACCGGAACGGCAAGAACCCGGCAATGGTTCTTCAGATAGGCGGCCTTCCGGTAATCCCATTCGGGATAGGTCAGATCGGCGGCGATTTCCTGGAGGTCGACCATTTCGGGCGGAAGGTCGAGATCGAAGCGGAAACGGGATGAGGGACGTTCCCGCCGATGCCCGAGGACCATCTCGTCGAGATCCTCGGCAGCCTTTCCATCCTCATCGGGCGTGTCGTCGGTCGGCCGGTCGACATTGACCATTTCGGCCATCGCCAGGATCTTTTCGAAACGGTTCAGGATGAAGGGGCTCCGGTCGGAACGCTTCTCGTCTTCACGCTCCCGTTGGGCGGCAAAGCGGCGTCCTCCATTCGACCCTTGCGGATCGCCGAGCGGGGCTTCCGAATCCGTGGCCGAGGAGCGGCTTTCCTCCTGCTGGAAGAATTCCGGCCAGAGCGGCACATCCATCATCGGCTGATAGCCGGGCGGGGCATGGTGCGGGAATATCGCTTTGGGCAGATCGTCGGGCAGGCCCGCGCCGGTGCGAAGAAGGCTGACGATCCTGTTTTCCAGAAGCTGTTCGACCGCCGGAAGCTTGCCGCGATGGCGTTCCGCAAGTGTTGCCGCGCAAAGGCGTCGATAGGCCGGACGCAGCCCGGGGAAGGCGGCTAGGGCGGCTTCCACGTTGGTCGTGGAAAGGTGCAGCCGCTCAAGATCGCGGATAAGGGGATCGGCCGACGTGGGCTGTGCCTCCGGCAGCATGGCCACGGCGGCGGTCAACCAGATGAACAGCTCGCGGTTGAGGCTGCGATCGGGAAAGAAGTCGATGACCTCTGGCAGCATTGCCCGTGCAAAATCCCGGCCGGACCGGGCAAGCCGCTCCTCGCCCAGCCCGACGAGCTGGCGAAGCTTCAGCCTATGTTTCGACGTGCGCTGATGGGCAGCAACGAGCTGGACGGCGTGATCGCCGCCGAAGCCGCGGAAGCAGGAGGCGAGCATCGGCTTGATCTCGTCCAATGCGACCGCGTGTTCCGGATATCGCGGCGTGCTGCGCGTCTGGCCGATCAGCCGATGCCAGGCCTTGCCGACGGTTTCTTCCAGTTCGAGGAAGTCCAGCATTGATCTGTCCTCAAGCTACGACCGCATTTGCGACTTCGAACAGCGCCGCCCGCACATCCGGATCATCTGTCAGTGGCTCGATCAGGGCGGCACGGATCGCGTCACGCGGCTTCAGGCCGCTTTCGATGAGCGAGGCGCAATAGACGAGCAGGCGCGTCGAAACGCCTTCTTCGAGATCGTGCCCCTTGAGCGCCCGCAGGCGGTGGGCAAGGGTAACCAGCGGCACGACATGCCGCTCCGCAAGGCCGCTTTCTGCCGCAACGATTGCGACCTCCTGTTCCCGAGGCAGGAAATCGAATTCGATAGCGATGAAGCGCTGCTTGGTCGAAGGCTTCAACGTCTTGAGAATATTCTGGTAGCCGGGATTATAGGAGACGACCAGCATGAACTCCGAGGGGGCCTCCAGCACTTCTCCCGTTCTTTCGAGAGGCAGGATGCGCCGGTCGTCCGTCAGCGGGTGGATGACGACGGCGACATCCTTTCTCGCCTCGACGATCTCATCGAGATAGCAGATACCGCCGCCACGGACCGATCTTGTCAGCGGCCCGTCGACCCAGACGGTCTCGCCGCCTTTCAGAAGAAAGCGGCCGGTCAGATCGGCCGCCGTCAGATCGTCATGGCAGGAGACGGTGGAGAGCGGCAATTCGAGCCGTTCCGCCATATGGCTGACGAAGCGGGTCTTGCCGCAGCCGGTCGGGCCTTTCAGAAGAAGCGGAAGCTGCCGCTTCCATGCCGTCTCGAACAATTCGCATTCGTTTCCTGCAGGAACGTAGTGAGGGACCTGCCCGGCATCTGCGGTTTTGACCTGAGGGGTCGCGTTCATTGGGGTATCCTTGATCTTTAGAGGGGGAGCAGCTCCATCGGGAGATGGAGCCGCATCGCATCATTCGGCCGGCTGGATGCTTGCGCTGCCAGCAAGGTTTTTCTCGCGGCCAGGGACGAACAAGGCCCAGAGAAACATCAGCGCGGAGATCAGCACGAAGACGCCCGAGCCGAGGCGGATCCAGTAGAAGATCGCCAACTGGTCCTGGACATCCATATAGCCTTCGCCCAGGACGCGCTGGAGATGCACCTGAAGGACACCCGCAAAGGTCAGCGCGAAGGTCATCACCGACATGGCCGTGCACATGATCCAGAAGCTGACGATCGAAAGCCACTGGTTGTACGGGCTGCGACCCCGGATTTCCGGAACCGCGTAGGCCATGACGGCGAGGTTCAGCATGACGTAAGCGCCGAAGAAGGCGAGGTGGCCATGGGCCGCGGTGACCTGCGTGCCGTGGGTGTAGTAATTGACCGACGACAGCGTATGCAGGAAGCCCCAGACGCCCGCTCCGAAGAAGGCCATGACCGAGCAGCCGATCGACCAGAGGAGCGCGGCGCGGTTCGGATGCTTGCGGCCGGCCTTCCAGGTCATCACGAACGTGAAGATGACCATGGTGAAGAAGGGCGCCACTTCAAGCGTCGAGAAGAGCGAGCCGATCCACTGCCAGTAGCCCGGCGCGCCGATCCAGTAGAAATGGTGGCCGGTGCCGAGAATGCCTGAGAACAGGGCAAGCCCGACGATGACATAAAGCCACTTCTCGACGACTTCGCGGTCGATGCCGTTGAGCTTGATCATCAGGAAGGCGAGGACGGAAGCCATGATCAGCTCCCAGACCCCTTCGACCCACAGGTGGACGACATACCACCAATACATCTTGTCGAGAGCCAGATTGGCGGGGTTGTAGAAGGAGAACAGGAAGAAGATCGCGACACCCCAGAGGCCGAAGATCAGGATGTTCGTGACGACCGTCTTGCGGCCCTTCAATACCGTCATAGTGATATTGAACAGGAACATCAGGCAGACGACGACGATGCCGACCTTGATGATGAAGGGTTGTTCCAGAAATTCGCGGCCTTCATGGATCTTGAAGAGATATCCGACGACGGCCACCGCCGCGGCGCCCAGGAAGATCCAGAGCTGGGCGATGGCGAGTTTCGGACTATATAGTTCCGTCTCGGCCTCCTCCGGCAGAAGATAGAAGGTGGCGCCCATGAAGCCGATGAGCAGCCAGACGATCAGCGCATTGGTGTGCACCATGCGCACGATGTTGAACGGCAGAAGTTCGGCGAGCGTATTCGGCAAGACGTAGATGGTACCTGCAAGCACGCCGAACAGGACCTGAGCGATGAAGAGGCCGAGCGCGCCGTAGAAATACAGCATTGCGACCTTTTGTGTCTGATATTTCATGTGTCTTTCCTTCCCGTCAGATCAGCCGGCATCGTTCGGCGGCCAGTTCTGGGTCTTGATCTTGCTGGTCCATTCGAGGAAGTCAGCCAGATCGTCGAGTTCCTGTTCCGTCAGATTGAACTGCGGCATCTGCCGCCTGCCTTCGATTCCGCTCGGCTGTGAGGCCATCCATGCTTTCAGGGTGGCGCGGGCGGTGTCCGGGTCTGTATCGCCGCCCCAGCGCTTCCACACATTGCCCACTTCCGGCGCGAAATAGGCGCCTTCGCCGAGAAGGGTGTGGCAGTTGATACAGGAGTTTTTTTCCCAGACGTGTTTGCCGCGCGCGACGGAATCCGTCAGCGTGGCCTCGTCCGTGGAGGTGGTTCGCATGTAGTAGTGGCTGTGGGCGGTGAGCCCCAGAAAGATTGCGAAGAAGAACGCGGAGCCGCCGTAAAAGACGTTGCGTGCCCCGGTCTTCGTGAGGCGTTCTGCCATCCTGATGTCCCCTATGTGCGGATGCCTTTGGCAAATTCGGGAATCGAGCCGCGGATGCGGACGATGACCCGTGGAGCTTCTATGCGAGGATTCCGGGATGGGTTCTTTGCGCTTTCCCAAACAAAAAGTCGGAGCTTCGAGAGACCGCAATCTCGAAAGGCGAGGGCCGGCTTTCCTTGGCACCCGGTAGGGAGCAATGACGGCCGCGCCTGCGGTCAGGGCACGCGCCGGCTTGAGAGGGGAGCTCAGGTTTGCCTAGAGAACAGCCGCCAGCACGGCCTTGCCCAGGGAGAGAGCCGCGAAGAAGGTCGGCCAGATCATCAGCGCACGGGCCAGGAGAGGCCGGGTTCCGCGCAGGCTCATGAAGTCGAGCACGATGAGCCGCACTTTCGCGACCGTCATGACCAGGATGGCCGTGAACGCGATCATCGGGATCGCCTCCTGCTTCCACTGGGCCGCGATCAGCGCGCCAACGATGCCGAGCATCAAGACCCAATTCGCGCTGCCGAAGAGTTTCGAATCGTTCATTCCGGCCTCCCGACCCTAGCTCAGGTAGATCAAGGGGAACATCACCAGCCAGACGATGTCTATGACATGCCAGACGGTCGTCAGGATGACGATTGTCGAGCGCTCCAGTCTAATCGCCGCCAGCACGAAAAGAGCCGCTACGAAAGCCACATGCGCCAGGTGGAAGCCGGTGATGAGAAAATAGAGTTCGAAAAAGGTTTGAAGATTCTCATCGCCGGCAGCGGTCCATTCGGAACTGTACTCGACGAATTTCAACGCCACGAAGAGGAAACCCAATGCCGCGGCGAGCAACAGGGAGAGGCGCTGTCGGCGGGGTTTGTCCTGAGAGTTCGCCGCAAGCGCGGCCTGCCAGCTGCTCGCCAGGAGCACGACGGTGTTGAATCCTGCCAGCCGAGGTGTGAGGTGGAGCTTTGCAAGCGCAAAGCTTTCCGGGTGAAGCATCGACATGACGAGATAGCCGATCAGCAGGATACCGAATGCTGCAAGCTCCCCCCATACCAGTACCCAGAGAAGAAGGTCGCTGCCTTCGTCCGCCTCGTCGGTCGCCGGGATTACCGCCATTCTCATGTCTCCGTTATTTTCGGGGCCGAAGATGAAGGCAAATCAGGCGCCGCTCTTTGTCATATCGCAAAGAAACGAGAGATGGAGGGCTTAGGATCAGGGCAAAACCCAAGGATCTGTCATGTCTGACGCTCAAATCGGCCTCGTGATGGCCGCTCCGATCATTGTCATATTCGCCATCGCACTGAAGCGCATGGGGGTGCTGCAGGGGTACAGCTCGCTGGCGGCTGTTGTCTTTTCAGTTGCCATTGCCGGCGTTCTCTTCTGGCAACAGTAGCAGTCCTGCCATGCCGGAGTTCCTTTTGGCGTTTACGGCGTTCGTCGCCCTGCACTCCATACCGGCGGTGCCGCGGATCCGTGGCACGCTGATCGGATGGATGGGGCACGGAAGTTATATCGCCGCCTATTCCGTCGTTTCCACCGCGGCTCTTGCCTGGCTTTTCCTTTCCGCCCTGAGCCTCGATTACGTAGAAGTCTGGCAGCCGGAGCCATGGCAGGCCTGGTGCACGCTCCTGCTCTCGCCGATCGGGCTGTTCCTGGTTCTGGCCGGCCTTTTCAGCCGGAATCCCTTTTCGATTTCGTTCAGGAAGAAAGGCGAACCGGACGCCATCGTGGCCGTGACGCGCCATCCGGTTCTATGGGGTTTCCTGTGCTGGTCGATCGGGCATATCCCGCCCAACGGAGATCTGCGTTCGCTCCTCCTGTTCGGGGGCTTTGCCTTCTTCTCTGCCGGCGGGTTCCTCATGCTCGAAAGAAGGGCGCGTCGCGCATTCGAAACCAGATGGCCGGTGGCCTCTTCGCAAACCTCCGTCATTCCGTTCGCAGCAGCCATCAAAGGTCGAGCCAGGCTCAGGATCGACAGGCCGATGGCCGCGGCCATGCTTTGCACCATCGTGCTCGTCTTCTGGCTTCTTGCGGAAGGGCATGCCGCTCTGATGGGCGCGGGTCCGCTTGTTTTCCTTCGTGCTTGATCACGCCCTGACGGGACGTGCTTCAACCATCGCGTCGGTCGCACATTGCTTAGCCAGATTAGTCCAGGCCCACGCCATGGGCCGTATTGCGGGCACGTGCGACCCATGCAGCTCCTTCGCGCGCATGATGAAAACCGTTCGAAAGCGGGGCCATCGGATAGATCTCGCGCAGCAGCGCGATCGCCTCGTCTGCATCCAGCGTGTCATCGAGCACGGCGCGGTAGAGCTTTGCGACCGCCACCATGTTGCAGTCCTGGGGCGACAGTCGGATTGCCGAAACGCCGCATGCGGAGAGGCTTGCGAGTTCACCCAGGAGCGCCTGACAGGTATGGGAAACGGTCTGCACCCCGTTCAGGGCGAGGAAAGACTGACGGTCAAGGGTTTTCACCGGCAGGCCGTCCGGGTCTTCTCCGCACACGAACTGGCAATTGTCCTTGATCCTTCCCTTGGATCTGGCATGCGCGCATCGCGCCGAAATCGCGAGCGGCATTCGGCCGAAGGCGAACACCTCGAATGCGATGCCGGGACTGTCGGCAATGATCTTCTCGACGGATGCGAAAGGCAGTTCCGGCGGCAGACAGATCGCGGTCGCACCGCGGTCAGCGAGCAGTTTGGCCGTCGCTGCATTATAGACATTGACCAATGGGCCGATGCTGTGAGGCCTGCCATTCAGGAGCCCCAGGGCGGAAAGGTCGTTGGCTTCGATCAGATGCTCGCTGTCGGAAACGAGTTCCCGGATCTGACGGCTTTCCCGCTCCAGCGTGACGAGCGACAGCGTCGACAGAACCACACTCTTTCCGGCCGCTTCAAGCCGCTCTATCACCTCGGCGATGTGGGGTTCGATGAAATGCTGGCGCTTGGAGCAAACGGTCTCGCCAATCACCACGCGATCCACCGGCGCTTCGTCGGCGATGCGGAAATGAAAATCGCGCCATTTGGGGCCATCCCAAAGATAATAGACAGGTCCCATCGTCAAGGAGGGCGGGACGGTGCGGCTCATGCTCATCTCCAGCGCTTCTCATAGGCGCCAGATGTGGTCTTCTGGCCTTCGCTCAGGTTACGCAGGCCGGCAAGCAATGCGGCTCGCTTGGTAGGATCGGCCGACAACGCCCTCTTCAGGGTCGACACGACCTCGGCGACATAGGCCTTGCCGCGCTGGCGGCCCTCGATCTTCAAAGCGCTGACACCCGCGGCGGCAAGCGCATCGATCTCGCCCATCACATCGAGAGAAACCGGGTCCTCGAAAGCATAGGCGCGACTGTCGGCGATATCGAAGCGGCCCTTGCAGAGAGTGGGGTAACCGGCCGCCTCGCCGGCGGGGAAGCGATTGATGGTATAATCACCAAGCTCCGAAACCAGCTCGTTGCCTTCCTGACGGTAACGCACGTGGCTTGCCGGCGAGCAGACGCCGTTCATGTTTGGCGATTTTCCGGTGGCATAGGAGGATAGAGAACAGCGCCCCTCGGCCATGACGCAAAGCCCGCCGAACACGAAGACCTCGATCTCGCAACGAATCTGCGGCGCAATGCGAGCGATGTCGGCGATGGTTAGCGTCCTCGGCAGGACGACCCGTTTGGCATTGAACGCATCGACCAGAAAATTGATCGCATCCGCGTTCGAGGCGGAAGCCTGGACCGAGACATGCAGCCGCTGTTCGGGATAACGCTCCGTCACATGCGCCATCAGGCCGAAATCCGCGAGGATCAAGGCATCGGCGCCAAGCGCGACCGCGTTGGCGGCAGCGCGATACCATATCTCTTCGTTCCCGGCGCGCATGAAGGTATTGAGGGCAACAAAGGTCTGCGTGCCGTGGCGACGGGCATAATCGATCGCCGTGCGCAGTTCGTCGCGACTGAAATTGAGGCCGGGAAAATTGCGGGCGTTGGTCTCGTCACGGAAGCCGCAGTAAACGGCGTCGGCTCCTGCATCGACGGCCTCGCGGAAGGCCGCGGGCGTTCCGGCCGGGCAGATCAGTTCCATGCGGAGACCTCGTCGGCAAGTGCACGACGGCGAATGCCTTCAGCCAACTTTCCGAAGACCGGAGCGAGAGGACCGGCGAGGGCGGACAGGTCACGCGGCAGGTCGATGTCGGCGTCGTCGAGCGCATTCCGCATCGCAAGCATGGCCTCCATGTCTCCTGTGATGGAAAGATCGCGCGAGAAGAACAATGCATCGGCATCGCAACGGCCTTCGAGCAGTGCAAGCAAGATGAAGAGCGGCCCTTCCACCGAGGCATCAACCGCGCTCTGCATTGCCGACTTTCTGATGACGCAGATCGCCGGCCGGGCCGGCTCCACGATAAAGGCGAGCGGCAGGTCGCCCGGCAGAAAGGCGAAGCGTTTCGCCTTGTGCTCCCCCAGCCGTTCGAAGAGATCCGGATGCTCCTTCAACACCCGCTGGAACAGCATTCCCGTCGCTCGTTCAATCGCCGCAAGCGGCATGTAGTTCAGGGGAATGGCGAGCAAGCGGGGAAATTCCATATTGACACATCCTGCTGAAATGCGGGCTTAGGCTATCGACTGCAGGAGGGGCGGTGTTTGAGCTAGCGCAAAGACAAACGACAGTTCCGGTCGAACGGGTTCGGGCTCATGGCCGTGCTGATCCGCAAGCAAGATTTGCCAATGGGGTGCGGATAGTTTTGCCCGGCGGCTGAATGCTGGGTTGTTTGCGCTGCGGCAAAGAGGCGAGCGGCGCGTGTGGTAGCATAAAAAGGCCGGGAATGAATTGCGGCATTTCGGCATGAGGCCGGCATCGCTCCGGAACCTTTGTTCATGCGTTTGTCTGATGTCGCAATCACCAAGAGAATCCTGCTCTCCGTCTGTATTCCGCTTCTTCTCGCCACCGGGCTTTCCTATGACAGGATCGACAGCGGCCTCAGCACCTACCGTGACACCGCGCATCTGGTCGATGTCACCGAGTATATCTCCCATGTCGGAGAAGCCGTTCATCAACTGCAGATCGAGCGCGGGGAGAGTGCAGCGATCCTTGGCGGAAAAGCCGCAGGCGCCGGGGAGCACCTGAAAAAGGTACGGCTGGACTCCGATCAGTGGATTTCGGTTGTCGCGCAGGCGGATCTCGGCGGCCCGACGATACGGCGCGAGGAGCTTCAGGCCTTGACCGATGTCCGACGGAGAATCGATCGGATCGGTATGACCTCGGATGAAAGCAGCACGTTCTACACCCGTCTGATCGGACAATTTCTCGCGATACCGCGTACTCTGGCGGCACAGAATACCGACAGCGGGCTTTCAACGGAGATCGCCGCCTATAACCAGCTCTCCCAGGCGAAGGAGTTCGCGGGGCAGGAGCGGGCACTCGGCAATGCCGCGATCTCGTCGGGGCATATCGATGCTGCAGCGCTTCTGAGGCTTTCCCTTCTCTATGGCAGCCAGTCGATATTGCTCGAAGGGTTCAAGGTGAACCACCCGGACCTCGCCCAGGATATCGAGGCAGTTCGTCCGGACAGCGATACGATGCTTGCGTCGATGCGCCAGCGGTTGCTCAGCTCCGGCACGGATGCGGATCTGTCGAGCTGGAACGCGGCACAATGGCATAAGGCGGCGACCGAACGCATCAATGCTCTACGAGTAATCGAGAAAAAGATGCTGATATCCCTGCGCGAAAAGGCAGCGGTTCTGGCGCAGCGGGAATTGGAGACTCTCGTAACGATGGGAACGGTCCTGGCGCTGGCGATTGCGGCAGCGCTTGCCTTGTCGACATCGATAGGCCTGGGCGTCGTCCGTCCGCTCAGAAAACTCACTGAAGCCGTGCAGCGCCTGGCCGAAGGCGAAGTCAGTGAAGCGTCAGTTGCGGCCGATACGAAGGATGAGATCGGAGCACTGGCTCTTGCCGTGCGTCACGCAATCGAGGCTGCCAGGGAACGGGCGGAGCTTGATCACCGGGAGCAGATGCGCCGTGCTGCGGAGAGGCAGAAAGAGGCCGAGCTCATCGAGCAGGAGCGAGCCGCCCGGTCCCGCGAACTCGAACATGCCTTGCGGCAACTGGATGGCGGGCTCAAGGCGCTCGCCAGCGGCAATCTTGGCCATCGTATCACCGAGGAACTGGCATCCAATCTCGAACCGCTCCGGCTGACATATAATCAATCGGTTCAAACTCTGGAACGCCTTGTCTTCCTTGCCGGCAGCAACGCCAACTCGATCAACGATGCCTGCACCGATCTGCACGAAGCGGCCGACGACCTCGCCCGCAGGACTGTCGGCCAGGCCGCGGCTCTGGAAGAGGCCGCCGCGGCGCTGGAAGAAGTGGCAACGGCGGTGAAAATGTCGGCTAGCGGCGCCGAGGAGGCAAAGAAGTCGGTGGGGATCGCCAATTCCGATACATCCCAGGCCGCAAAGGTCGTCGCCGACACGGTTGCTGCCATGCAGGAGATTGCCAAGTCTTCCCATCAGATCGGCCAGATTATCGGGGTCATCGATGAGATCGCGTTCCAGACAAATCTCCTGGCCCTCAATGCCGGCGTGGAAGCTGCCCGGGCCGGGGAGGCTGGAAAGGGATTTGCCGTGGTTGCTCAGGAAGTGCGAGAACTCGCTCAACGCTCTGCAACGGCGGCACGCGAGATCAAGGCTCTTGTTGCGAGCGCTTCGAGAGATGTTTCCGGCGGAGTCGCCCTGGTCGGGCAGGCGGGGGCCGCGCTCGACGGTATCGAACGCCACGTCCGGATGATCAACCAGCAGGTCTTGGCGATCGTTCAATCCTCGGCCGAACAATCGGTGGCCCTTGCAGAAATCACGTCGACAATCAGCCAGCTTGACCAGATCACGCAGCAGAACGCATCGATGGTCGAGCAGACAAACGCAGCCACCCAGTCTCTCGCAAGCGAGACCGAGAAACTGAGGGCACAGCTCGGCGCGTTTCAGACCGGAGAGGAGATAGGCTCCGATATTGGAAGACGTGCCGCGGCGTGAGGGGAACTCGTATCGCGGAGGCGAGCCTGGCTAGGCGAGAACTTCGCGACCTTCGGCCTCCGCGACCAAAAGTGCTTCGATGATCAGTTTTTCGGAAAGAACGTGTCTGCGGACGCTTTCCAGGAAGCCCTGGAGCATGTAACGAACGGCCTGTTCAGGCGGGATGTCGGGCCTTTCTGCCATCGCTTTCAGCGTGAGCGATACCTCCTCGCAGGTCAGCACGTCGCAGCGGTGCTCGGCTTTCAGTCGCTCGATCAACGTGGCGGCGAAATGCGAGCCGGCATTCCTGTCGAAATCCGGGAACAGGATTCGTTCCTCCACCTGATGCGTCTGCTGCAGAAGCGGAATCATGATCTGCGACGCGCGCAGGCAGGCGTCGCGGTCCACGTCCGACGGGAGCGCAAAAGCTATCTCTTCCAGGACGAGGCAAAGCGCCATGAGAGCTTCGTGGTTCCTTTCGAGCTGGGCGAGAGCATGCGTGTTCAGGTTTGCGTCTGCAGGCATATTCATTCCCTCATTGTCACCAGGAACTGGAGGTTGCATCAGCGTCAGGGCCCGCGAACCCGGCCGCCTCCGCGAACGAATGTCATGGCTTCGTCCCGGACCTCGCCTTCGTTGCTTAGGATGGCGCGCCACAGGCGGTTTCCAAGGCGAACGCTGAGGCGGCAGGTCCCGATGTCCTCAGCTTCGCCACGCTCCACCATGCTTTTCACGAGACCTTGCCGGATTCTCTGCCGGAAGTCTTCGCCTGATAGCCCGAACCGACCGGCGAGCTCACCGGATTCCAAGATGAAGTCCCCGTTTGGGCCCCGTTCGATATGCATCGCTTTTCCTTCGTCGATGATATTGAGGCGGGATCTACCGCTTCAACGCGCTTTGACATTCTACGACACGGTTTCAAACCTTGGGAACAGCACTTCGTTTTCGAGATGCATATGGACGACAAGGTCGTCGGTGAATTTGCGCAATCCCGTATAGAGCGCCGTCCAGGATCTGCAGGCACCTTCCGGCAGGGCAAGGCTGTGCGTCACATGCTCGATGGCCTGCAGATGCTGTGCTTCATCTTCATGCTCGTGCCGCATTTCGGAGATCGGATGGGTGATCATCGGGCTGCCGCCGCGCTGCATCATCGGAAAGAGCACCTGCTCCTCCCTTTTCATATGGCCTTCCAGATCATCCCGCAGCCTCGTCAAGGTTTCTGAAAGTCCGATCGGCGCGGAAGGGTGAGCGGCATGCACTCGCTCGACTTTCTGGGCCAGAGGGATAAGCCAATCGAGCTCTTCGCGATGCGCGGCGTGATACCTGCTGAGGATGTGCGCAATCAGGGCCAATGTTTCCTGCGGCGCATCCCGTCCCGATGCCTGCTCGAGGGCCTCCAGATCGGCGATCAGGGCGGCCGGCGCAAGACCTGCCTGTTCAGCCGCCATGGACAGAGGTATGTCGCCGCCGCAGCAGAAGCTGATACCGTGACGGCGAAAGATTTCGGCGGCACCCGGCAGTTCCGTGGCGAACGCGGCGACCGTCTTGTCCGGGTTAATTCCACTCATGATGTGCTCCTCGTCGATGATGATTTCAGGATTGCGGTGAGGCCGGTTTTTGTTCTCTCGCAGGTGCCGCTCGCAGCTCGAAGCTCTGCAAATGATCGGGTTGTCATGGCGAGACCCCGCCGAGGCCGAGGGACGCCCACATGCGGTCGATCTTTCCCACGACTTCCGGGGACATCTGGAGAACCTGTCCCCATTCCCTCGCTGTTTCCGAACCGATCTTGGTCGTGGCATCCAGCCCCAGCTTGCCACCGAGCCCAGGCTGCGGAGAGGCAAAATCGAGGTAATCGATCGGGGTTTTATCCACCATCATGAGGTCGCGGCCGGCATCGAAGCGGGTGGAAAGCGCCCAGATGACATCCGGCCAGCTTCTGACGTCGATGTCGCGATCCACCACGACGATCAGCTTGGTATAGCTGAACTGCGGCAAGATCGACCAAAGGCCCATCATGATCCGCCGTGCATGCCCCGGATAGCGCTTGTCGATCGAAACGACCATCGCCCGATATGAACAGGCCTCCGGCGGGAGCCAGAGATCGTGGATTTCGGGGAACTGGCGCTTGACCAGCGGGATGAAGAGCTCGCTCATGGCTTCACCAAGCGTGGATGGCTCATCCGGGGGGCGACCGGTATAGGTGGAGAGATAAATCGGATTGCGGCGCATCGTGATCGCCGAAAGGGAAAGAACAGGAAAGGCCTCGGCGGCGTTGTAGTATCCGGTGTGGTCTCCGTAGGGGCCCTCTTCGGCCACTTCGGCAGCGGAAACCAGGCCCTCGAGGACAATTTCCGCCTCTGCGGGAACCGGAAGCGGCACAGAGAATGCCGGCGCGATCTCCTGCCGCCTGCCTTTCAACAGACCGGCGAAATTCAACTCGCTCAGGTTCTCCGGCAGCGGCATGACGGCAGCGAGGATTGTTGCCGGATCCGCACCGATGACGACCGCCACCGGCATGTCGCGGCCGAGCGCCTGCCACATACGGTGGTGTCTCGCGCCACCCCGATGGGCCAGCCAGCGCATGATCAGGCGGTCCTTGCCGAGCTTCTGCATCCGGTAGATGCCGATATTGATATCCGTCGGGTCGTCCGGCGCGCGCGTGATCACCAATGGCCATGTAATGAGGGGGGCGGGCTCGCCGGGCCAGCACGACTGGATCGGCAACCGGCCGAGATCGATTTCCGTGCCTTGCCAGACGATCTCCTGGCAAGGCACGCGAGATGTCGAACGGGAGTTCAGGGCGAGGGCGGCTTTCAGAAGCGGAAGTTTCTGCCATGCATCACGGACCGATTTCGGCGGCTGCGGTTCACGCAATTCACTCAGGAAAGCGGCAAGTCCCGAGATGCCGCCTGCCTCAAGCCCGAGGCCCCATTCTATTCTCTCACGTGTCCCGAACAGATTGGCGAGGAGGGGGATCGGCTTGACGTTGCCGGAAGCATCGACCGGCTTTTCGAAGAGCAGCGCAGGCCCCTGATCCACAAGAACCCGGCGATGAATTTCGGTGATCTCATGAACCAGCGATACGGGTCGAGATATCCGCTTCAGCCGCCCTCTGCTTTCCAGAAAGGCAACAAAATCCTGAAGATTGGCGTAGCGGCGGGGAACTGGGACATCGGCTTTCATCCCCGCCAGATTCAGAAGAAAAGAACAGATGTCTTTGCGCTTGCGCAAATAGGCCAAGGCAAAGAGATGCAGACCGGGAGTGACAGGAAGCCCTCTGCTTTTCAATGCATGCATTCGGCAACCAAAAGGCGATGCGCATTTCATTTTTGGCTTTTTTTTGAGCGATTCAATGTTAGATTGCATAGCAAGTGCGCAGCATGGAGGATTGATTGGTCAATTTTTCCACCGAGCAACTGAAGGATGGAGCGCCAAAATCCCGCAGGCGCGCTGAACTTTTAACGTTTGTCATCCTGGCCTTTGGCATCTGGCCTATCGTCGCCGTTGGCGTGGTCGGCGGATACGGCTTCCTGGTCTGGATGTACCAGATCATCAGCGGCCCTCCCGGTCCCCCCGGTCATTGAGGCTCGTCATGCAGGATCGTCGCCTCACCCGATACCGTATCCTGCCAGACAGGATAACGTCAGACACGGGCGCCCGACCTCGAGGTTTTGGCCCCCACCCGTTCCATGCAGACACGGGATTCGGCGTCCTGGCCGAACGATGTCCTGCCGAGGTTATCGGCGCCCGACCGGCACGCGGTGACCTCCTCCTTCCGGATAACGACAACGAAGCCGTCACCGGTGGCAATGCATGCAAGGCGTCTGCCCTGTCGGCGCGATGCGCGTGGAACAGCGGGATATCCGATGTCTGAAGGGAAGCAGCGCTACTACGTGTCCAGCGCGGTGATCGTGATGAAGCCGCAGGACCAGGAACGCGTTCGCCGGGCAATATCCGAGATGAGCGGTGTCGAGGTCCACGGCGTTCAGGACGGCAAGATGGTTGTCGTCATCGAAGGTTACAGCAGCGGCCAGCTGGGTGCGGCTTTGTCGGCAATCTCGGCGATTGACGGCGTGGTCGCCGCGAACATGGTTTTTGAACATTCCGAAGAGCAAGAGGGTATCGCAGATGAAGGGAGAACTGACGCGGCGTGATCTCATCAAGGCGCATGCG